>CAZZZX010000021.1:0-4239 GCA_964658585.1 uncultured Novosphingobium sp. | reverse complement strand
GATGGACTGGAACGCCAATCGGCCGTCGACCGCGAAATGGCACGGGGGGTTATACGCGATGCTCGAGCGGCGCTCGGCACGGCATCCCGACGACGCGCTCTATACCGGACGATGAGGAGAGGCTGATGGGGCGGTTGCAGGGCAAGGTCGCGGTGGTGCTGGGCGCGGCGGGCAAAGACAATATGGCGCAGGTGATCGGGCGCCGCCTCGTCGACGAGGGCGCCAGGCTGGTCGCGGCGGGACGCGATCTCGCCGCGCTCGACGCGTTCGCCGCGCCGCTCGGCGGTATCGCGGTCGCGTGCGACATCTGCGACAAGGCGCAGGTGGATGCGCTGGCGGACCGGGCGATCGCGACGTTCGGCCGGATCGATATCGCGCTCAACGCCACCGGCTGGGGGCTGTTGTCGCCCTTCCTCGACACCAGTGAGGCCGATCTTGCCAGGATCGTCGATCTCCAGTTCAACGGGCCGTTCCGCTTCATGCAGGCGATGGTTCGCGCGATGACGGCGCAGGAGGCGAGCGGCGGCTCGATCATCCAGATCTCCTCGGCGACCGCGACGATCATGCTCGACAATCACGCCGCCTATATGGGCACCAAGGCGGGCACCGATCACGTCGTACGCTGCGTCGCCAACGAGTTCGGCGCGAAGGGCGTGCGTGCCAATTCGATCTCGCCGGGCTTCACCGACACGCCGATGACCGCGCAGGCGGCGGCGACACCGGGCTTGAAGGATGCCTTCGTCGCCTCCTATCCGCTCGGCCGCGTCGGCACGTCGGACGACGTCGCCGCGGCGGCGGTGTGGCTCGCGTCGGACGAATGCTTCATGACCGGCGCGAATCTGCAGGTCAACGGCGGGCTGGTGCTGCGCGGCAACCCGTCCTCGGCGCAGGTACAGGCATCGGTGATGAGAGCGATGGCGATGGTGCAATGACCGTCGACCTCGACCGGGCGAGCATCCTCGATCCCGACCTGATCCGGTGCCCCTACCCGTTCTACGCGAAGCTTCACGCCGAAGCGCCGGTGCATCGCGATCCCACCACGGGAATGTACCTGATCGCCGGCTATCGCGACGCGATGCAGGTGATCAAGGACACGCGCATATTCTCCAACGATATCCAGGCGCTCGACCGCCGACCGCAGGGGCCGCCGCCGGAGGCGACGCGGATCTTCGCCGAAAAGGGCTTCGCGCGCCCGCAATGCCTGCAACGCAACGATCCGCCGCAGCATGGCCGGTTCCGCAAGCTCGTCGACCGTGCGTTCACCGCGAGCCGGGTGCGCGAGCTGACGCCCTATATCGACCAGGTGGTCGCCGACCTGATCGATGCGATGCCGGTGGACGAGCCGGTCGATTTCGTGCGCGCATTCGCGGTACCCCTGCCGTGTATCGTGATCGCCGACCAGATCGGCGTGCCGCGTGCCGACATCCCGCTGCTCAAGCGCTGGACCGACGCCCTGCTCGATCCGGTCGGGCTGATGGTGACCCCCGAGCGCGAGATCGAATGCGCGCGCGACGTCGTCGCGTTCCAGCATTATTTCGCCGAGCGGATCGCCGAGCGCCGGGCCGAACCGCGCGACGACATCCTCACCAGCCTCGTCGCGCAGATGGATGGCGACGCCGCGCTCAGCACGGAAGAGGTGCTCAACCTGATCGAGCAGTTGCTGACCGGCGGCAACGAGACGACGACCAGCACGCTGTCCGCCGGGCTGCTGACGCTGATCCATTACCCCGAGGAACAGGCGAGGCTGCGCGCCGATCCCGGCCTGATCGGCAATTTCGTCGAGGAATTGCTGCGCTTCGAGACGCCGGTGCAGGGCTTGTTCCGTCAGACGCGCGCCGAGGTGACGATCGCCGGAACGACGATCCCCGCGGGTGCGATCGTGATGATCCGGCACGGCGCGATCAACCGCGATCCGAGCAAGTTTACCGATCCCGACCGCTTCGATGTCGCGCGCGACAATGCCGGCGCACAGCTCGCCTTCGGCGCAGGCGTGCATTTCTGCCCCGGCGCGATGCTGGCGCGGCGTGAGCTGGCGAGCGCCTTCGCCCAGTTGCTCGCGCGGTTCGATCGATTCGCGCTGGTCGATGGCGACGCAGAACTCGACTACGCCTCGAGCTTCTTCCTGCGCGGGCTGAAGCGGCTGGACGTGACCTTCACCGCGGCGGCGGGATGACGATGAGCTCCTCGACCAGCGCCGCCTTGGTCCGGGCGGGATCAATCGATCGATGCTCGACGAGCTGGCGCACGGTGGCGAGATCGGCGGCGTAGGCCACCGCGTCGGGCCACCAGATCTCCTCGACGATGTCGAAGGCGTAGGCCGGGTCGAGGCCGTCGCGGGTCAGCGCCAGATTGCGGATATGGCCGTTCGCATGCGCCGGCGCCGACGAGGCGAAGAGCGTATCGGGTGTCGCCTCGGGCCGCAGCCCCAGGAAGAGCATCAGCTTGATCGCCGCATCCGCGCCGGGATGCACGAGGATGTGCTCCTCGACCGGCAGGCCCGACGATCGCCCTTCCATGAACAGGGGCTCGTCGAGATAGGCGCCCGCGCGAAACGCATCGCTCGCCGCCAGCTCGGTCATGTCGCCGACATCGTCCACCCACAACGCCGGGCAGCCATCCGCCGGACGCTGCATGTCGGCGATCGGACCGGGACGGAGATGGTTCTGGACATAGCCTTTCAGCCATGCGCGCAGTTTCAGCGCATGGTCGCGATGGGTGGTGCGCCAGTGACGGCTGAATCGCACGAAATCGAGATCGTCCCGTCGCCGGATGAACCCGATGATCTTGGCCATCAGCCCGCGAAGTGCGCGTAGGAGGCGTCACCGTTCCCGCGCTCGCCGCGCCGCAACACTGCGCTCATCGGGAGTCCGTCCCAGCCGCCCGAGGCGGGCACGGTCATCGTCCAGTCGTAGACCGCGTGACGGTGCGCGATCCGCCAGACGCCGTCGCGCCGCTCGAAGCGGTCGAGATAGCGGCCGGCGGCAAAGAGCTCCACCTCGCGATCCTCCTGCATCACCGTATGCTGCGCGATGAAATAGGATTCTCCCCGCGCCTGCGCCCCGGCGACGCGGATCAGCACGTTGGTGATATTATGCTGGGTCCGCTTCATGCCCTCGAGCATGGGGATCACCGCGGCGATGAAGTCCTGGATCGTGCCGACGATCATCCCGTGATCGTCGGTGGCGTCGTCATGGTAGCAGTCCGCGATCAGCGCGGCGTCGCACCGATCGAGCGCGCGGGCGAGCGCGTAGACCCGTTCGGTACAGTGCTGCTTGGCGACCAGTTCCTCGAGGTGGTCATGGTCGGTCATGCCGCACGGCCCCAGTCCTGTCTTTGCGCCCAGACCAGCAGCGGCGTCGGCCGCACCGGCAGCACCGCGAGCACCGGGCGCAGATCGACCGCGAGCGGGCTGGTCGGCTGGGCGTTGTACCAGCGATAGAACTGCGCCATCCGATCGTAGATGCTGCCCGGCGCGAATGCCGGGCTGCCGGTGACCAACAGGCTCATCGCGGCGGCGAACTCGTCCGGATGAAGGCTGCGAAAGCTGATCGGACGTCCCGACGCGAGGCTGAGCCGGGCCGCCACCTCGTCGCCGGTCAGGACCTCCGGGCCGCCGACGAGCAGCGTCTCGGGCGGATCGGCCGCCTCCAGCGCGGCGACCATGTAGGCGGCGATATCCTGCTGGTCGATCCACGAGATGCCGAGATCGGGCTTGCACGGATAGGCGAAGACGCCGTGATTGACGATTCCCGGCTTGGCCCAGGCGCGGATCATATTGTCCATGAACACCGCCGATCGGATGAAGACGTGGCGTGCCGTCGCTCGGCGCAGCTCCGCCTCGATGTCGCGGCGCGCGTCGTGGCCGTCGACGCCCAGATCGCGGTCGACCACGACGCAACTGGTATGGAAGACGATGCGCTCTATCCCGGCGGCGTCGGCCGCCGTGCGAAGCGTCCGTCCCATGCCGCGCGCGATGGCGCGGTCGAACGTGAAGGGCAGGTGCATGACGATCGCCCTGGCGCCGGCGGCGGCACGGGCGATGCTGGCGGTATCGGCGAAATCCGCGGCGACGGGCTCGACGTCGGGAAAATCGGCCGAGGGAAAGGCGGCGGGGTCGCGCGTGGCGGCGCGGACGCTGTGACCCTGCGCGAGCAGGCGCCGCATCAGCGGCAATCCCTGATCGCCCGTGGCGCCGAAGACGAGGATGGCGGCGATGATGTCCTCCTATGCGTTGCCGTG
>CAZZZX010000020.1:0-15788 GCA_964658585.1 uncultured Novosphingobium sp. | reverse complement strand
GGCACGAGCGGCGAGCCGGATTTGCCATAGCTCGCGAGGGACCTTGCAGGCGGGGGCGTCTGCACTGTCAGCTTACCGTCGCACGGGACCGACAAGCCTGTGCCACCCGGCATAACCCACGCCGCTCTTCCTGGCGAAGGCGAGTCCCGCGCGCTCCGGCGCGCGGGGCATTCCCCGCGGCCTAACCTCGGGTGTGTCGAAAACGCAGGTCGCGATTCCGACACTCCCCGGCCAGTGTCCCGCCCGCCATTCCCGGTGTCAGTGGCGGCAGATCGCCGTCCCTTTCGGACACGGACAGGCAGAATGGACAGCGACGACGACATCTCCCGCGCGACCCGCGCTAAACGCGGCTCCCCCTATCTCAATACCGATCAGGCAGCGGCCTATCTGAAGTTCTCCAGCCGCCTGCTCAAGCGGCTGCGGCGCGCCGGAAAGGGGCCGGTCTTCCGCTTGCACAGCCGCTTCGTCCAGTATCATATCGACGATCTCGACGCATGGTCGAAGGCCCAGGCAATGGGAGGTCACGACCATGACCAGGCGTGACAATCGCGCGTCGGCGCCGCTGCTGGACTGGGGCGAGCAGCTTCGCGCCGGGAAACATAGGCGCCGGATCCTTGGTCGCCGCATCGCGATCACTGGCATCAGCATCGCCCTGCTCGGCCTGACGATGGCGTTTCCACCGGCCCCGCGCCTGGTGTGGAATGCCAGCGCCAGCGCGCCGCTCGGCCTCTATGCCGTGAGTCCCGGCGCGCCCGTCGATCCCGGCGACATGGTCATCGCGCGCGTGCCTGATCCGTGGCGGATGATGGCGGCGCAGCGGCGCTACATTCCAGCCAATGTGCCGCTGGTGAAGCGCGTCGCAGCGGTGGCGGGAGACGAGGTCTGCGCGCTCGGCCAGGAAATCTTCGTCAACGGAAAGTGGGTGGTCGAGCGGCGTGTCGCCGACGCCGAAGGGCGGCCGATGAAATGGTGGAGCGGCTGCGTGCGGCTTCGCGGCCGCCAGCTCTTCCTGCTCATGCCGGGCAGTCCGGCGTCCTTCGACGGCCGCTATTTCGGCGTGACCGAAGGCGGTTTGGTGGTCGGCAAGGCGCGGTTGCTATGGGCGCGGTGATCCGGTTGCTTCCAGCCCTCCTGATGCTGGCCGCGGCACCCGCCAGGGCCGACGAGGTCGGGCGTTGGCGACCGATGATCGAGGAGGCGTCGACCCGGTTCGGCGTCCCGATGAGCTGGATCGAGCGCGTGATGCGGGCTGAAAGCCGGGGCCTCACGATGCTGAACGGCCGCCCGATCCGGAGCCGCGCCGGGGCAATGGGCCTCATGCAGATCATGCCCGCCACCTGGGCCGAGATGCGCGCGCGCCTTGGATTGGGCTCCAATCCCGACGATCCGCGCGACAATATCCTCGCCGGCACCTGCTTCCTGCGGCTGATGTACGACCGCTTCGGCTAAGCGGCTTGGTGCGGCTGATGTCAGAGGGCGGCACGACAAGGTAAAGCGAGGCCGGCGAACTACCCTCGACGAGGTCGGCGATCCGCCAGTCGCAGCGCGACGTAACCATCGCCACGGTCGGATCGCGGTAGAGACCAAGGAACGACATGGCCGTCGACAGCACGCCGGAGCGTTCGTTCTCGGACTTGTTGAGGACCTCCCGCGCCGCCGACGCGACAACCGGATGGACGATCGGCGCGTCCGTCGTGCCGAGATGATTGGTGGTCATCATCCGCCGCAGCGTGGCGGTGAATGGCCGCTGCGGGTCGGACAGGAACGACGCCACGCGGGCAAGTGTCTTGTCTTCCTCGGCGTAGAGGATGTGAAGGATGGCGCCGACCAGCAGCGAGTGGCTGGTCTTTTCCCAATGGTTGCGGCGTTCGAGCGCGCCTTCGGGATCGACGAGGATATCGGCGATGTTCTGGACGTCGCGGACCTCGTCGGTTCCGCGCCGAACCTCAAGCAGCGGATTGTAGCGTGCCGAACGGGCATCGGTCGGATTGAAGAGCAAGCAATGCGAGAAACGCTGGCGCCAGCCCGCGGTCAGCTGCCAGTTCTCGCCCTTGATGTCGTGGATGACCGCCGAGCCTGACCAGCCAAGCAGTGTGGGCACGACCAAGCCGACGCCCTTGCCGCTCCGGGTCGGCGCGAAGGCCATGATGTGCTCGGGACCGTCATGACGAAGATAGCGTGGACCGGTCCGGCCGAGAAATACGCCGGATTCCGTGAGCAGGCCGGCCTTGCGAATGTCGTGCGCTTCAGCCCAGCGTGCCGAACCATAGGTGGTGAGGTTGTTTCGCTGGCGCGCACGCCACAGCGACCCGAAGATAGCGGCGGCGCATCCGAGGAGACCGCTCGTAGCCGCGATCGCGCCTGCCTCTTCGAACAGCGTCGGCGCGTAGGCCTCGAACGAGAACCACCAGCCGAACAGAGCCCAGGGCAGATAGATCGGACGGCCGAACGCTATAAACCAGGGTTGGCCGAGTTCGGGCTGATAGGCCAGTTCCGCCGCGGCCCACTGCGTAGCAAACCAGACGCCCGCCAGTACGATGGCGAACACCACAATGATCTGTCCGATGAGCAGTTTGGTCGGGGTCATGCGGGCCTCCGCCCGCACAACAGCGGTGCTGTGCGGGCCGGGAGCTAGTGTCCGCGTTTGCGACCAATCTTATCAGTGTCCGTCTGGTGTCACACGATGACTCTCTGGTGACAGCCGGCGCCCGGGTCACTCACAAGCTGTCCGTCGATGCGATTCTCGGGCGTAAAAAACAATCAAATGAACAGGATCGGGTTGGCTTGCTCGGCCCAATCGCTCCTGATCCCGTCCGGATCAGGACACGCAAGACGTTGAAACGAAACAATACGGCCGCTCTCCGCGCAGGGTTAGGCGGCGCGACCGAATCGATGTCATTATTTAATGACATAACGACATAAAAAGGGTGCCGCTGACTTTGTCTGGTGTAGATGTCGCGTGGACGGTGTGGGCCAGCCATGATCTATGACGAATTTCAGCGGCATATTGGTAAGGCTGGTCTTACGCTCACCGAGTTTGCTGCGCTTATCCGTATGAACCGCGTCTCCCTCTCTAACCTGTCCAAAAAAGGCGATGTGCCGACGCACCTTGCGATTATGGCGAGCCTGATGGGCGAGATGGCTGAACACAAGATCGACTTCCGCAAGACGTTGGCGTCAATCAGCATCTCCCCCAAAAAGCCCCGCGGCGGCTCAGCCAAAGGCCGTTTCGGGGGCAGCCGGCAAAGTGACATGTTCATCGCTCTGCCGGACCTCGCGTCTGAAGGGGCTGGTAAGTGAATCCAGAACATATTAGGAACATACGAGTGAATCGAAAGGGATGGGCATGGTGAGATCAACCAACGCGGTGACCGTGACACCCATCCGGAAACGTCGGCTTTCCGGGTCTCCAGCCAACAGCGGTCGGCAACGCGGCACGGGCATGACGGTCGTCGATTTATTCAGCGGAGCGGGCGGTCTCTCCGAAGGATTTCGTCAAGCTGGGTTCACGGTGATCGCCGGCTCGGATAACGATCCCGACGCGCTCGCGACCTTTGCCGTCAACTTTCCCGAAGCAAGCGCGATCCTTGGGGACATCCGCATGCCTGAAGTGCGCGAACAGATCCGAGCGGTGGCACGTCAGGCAACCGTTCTCGTCGGCGGACCACCATGTCAGGCCTTCTCCCAGGTCCGCAACCACAGCCGGGTCATCGATGATCCGCGCAACTCGCTCTACCGTGAATTCGTCGAGACGCTCCGCGAAGCCGGCCCGATGGCGTTCGTGATGGAGAATGTGACTGGCATGGATCAGATGGGGATCCGCGAGCAGATTCTTGCCGACCTGTCGCTCGATGGCCAATATGAGGTGATCGCCCAGGTTGTAGACGCCGCCGATTTCGGCGTCCCGCAAACGCGCAAAAGGCTGCTCTTTATCGGCGTTCGCGCAGGCGCTGGCATGGCGCCACCGCGATTGGTCGGCAGCAGCGCGACCGGGTCTGTGGCGCTGGCGCGCTTCACCGGCAATCGTCGGCCGCGCTACCAGCTGGTGGTGCAGCAGAATCTGCCGAGCATGCGGCTCGGTGATGCGCTCGCAGATGCCGAGAGCCTGACCGCAGTTTCCGCGCTCCAGGCCATTTCGGACCTCGCATCGCTGCCGATGGGGCACCGCGCCGACGATTTGGAGTGGACCGAGTTGCCGGCGCCCTCGAGCGCCTATCAACGGCTTATGCGTGAAGGCGTCGGGTCCTGCGTCACCAACGTCCAGGTGCCGCGGATCAATGCCGACACGAGGCTGAGGCTCGAAGGCATTCCCCAAGGCGGCAATCATCGCGATCTGCAGGAGCGATTGCTAGAGCGGTTCCTGACTGGCCAGCGCTGGGGCCAGGACAATGGCACAGGCAAACTGTCGCGCAAACATTTCTACGCCTATCGGCGGCTTCATCCAGGGCTCTGGGCTTGGACGCTCAACACAAAGGCGGACTCGGTCTATCATTATGAGGCCGCTCGCGCCTTGTCGGTGCGCGAGTTCGCGCGTCTCCAGTCCTTCCCCGACCGCTTCGTTTTCACCAGCGATCCGCGGCGCGGCATGATCGCAGGCCGGCACGACGGTGGGCCATCGCACTCACGTTATCGCCAGGCTGGAAACGCGGTCCCTCCGTTGCTCGCGAAAAATGTCGCGCTAAGCCTGAAGGCCGAGCTAAGTACCTGCATCGAACGCGAACTGACCCGCGTCGATGCGGGGTAATGGATGGCGGACAACGACATAATTGCGAAGGATGAAGAAGCGGTCGCTCGGGCGTTCGGCGCCGATAATCGCAACCGTCTGATTGATCTCTATTTCAACACCACCGGTCAGGGCGACATCAGTCCGATGACCGCCTGGGAGCATGTCTATCGCCTCCTGTTGTGGCTCGATCCTACCACGGGTCTGGCGCATTGCTATGAGAGCGACAAATCGCAGCCGGGCAAACCCTGGTATGCCCGATCCCTCGCCTTTCACGATTGGCTATCCTCGGCGCTGAAGGTCGACCCGGGCAAACTTGTCGAAGCGATCGACTGGCTGTTCATCAAGGCCTGCTCGGATCTCGCGGCGGTAATGCTTCGCCGTGAAGCAAAGCTCGCCGAGGTCGCGGCCCGGCAACGCGGTCATTATGAGGGCAGAGGCTTTCCCGAACCCGGTACCGATCCCGAGCTCGTGGCGATCATCCGCAACGCGATGGCGCCCTATCTCGCCAGCGAGCCTCCGGAGGGAAGCTGGCATGCCATCACTCAGCGGGTCCGCCAGTATCTGGCGGTCCAGAACAAGCGCAAGAATCTTGTCGGCGAAGGCTTTGAGGATGTGCTGGCGCAGACTGTCCGGCGCGCCTGCAAGCTCCCCGACGACCAGATCTTCACCCGCAGTCTGCTCTATGACATTCCGGGCTTCAACCGTGCCAAGCATGGCAGCAAGGAAAACAAGGTCGATCTCGCGATCATCCGCCCGTCGATGCGGACGCTCGTAACCGCCAAATGGAGCGTGCGTGCCGACCGCGAGAAGCAATTTCCGACCGAATACGCTGAATATATCAGCGCGCAATCCGAGAATCGGAAGTTCGAATATGTGTTTGTTACCAACGAGTTCGATCCGGCGCGGCTGATGCGGGCCTGCGAAAATCTCCACAACAATAATCTTATGTTCGACTGCGTCGTTCACATCAACACCGACGCGCTCAAGGCCTGCTACCAGGCGGCCACAGCCAGCGATTCCAAGACGACCGACTCACAGCGGCGCGTGATGAAGCATATCGAGGATGGCAGGCTGATCAGCCTCGACCGCTGGTTCAGGCGCCTTTTGGGTCAATAGCGAGGCGCGTTCTGGCTGCCGCCTCGCGTGGGCGGGCAATCTGGTTCACGATCGCGCCGTACATCCGCGCAGTTGATTGTAATTGATGATCGCGCCGTCGTCGGTGATCGAGCATATCTCGCGCCATTGGTTCACGCCATCGTGCCGGTGATGCTATCATTCATAACGCTGCTTTTCGGACGCATACGACCGAGGGAACGGCCCACAGAGCCAAAGATCGCGATATGAAACGACTCGATTGGGGCCAGTTCGACATCTTCGCGCTCGCGTTACCCCGCGGCCATGCGTTCGGGGATGATCTTCCGATCGAGGTTTGGCAAACCGACGATCAGAGGGGTTGCGCAATCCTTCGTCGGCACGAACGAACGGGAGCGATAGGTCTCCTGGTGATGCGTCGGCGCGACGACGGTGTCTGGACCATAACCTACGAGGCGCAATCCGTTCCCGATATAAGCAGTGCCAGAGCGCAGGCGGAAATCGAGTTGAAGGAAGGCGCTCCGCCCGAGCAAGTACCGTCTGGAACACAGCGGCGGGCCGCTCTGTATGATCTGAAGAGCCGCGAGCCCGGCAGTGTGTTTCGGTTGCTTACAACCGAAACCTATCACAATGCCGCCTGGCTTTTGAACCAGCTCTACCTGTCGTTGCCCCGGCCCGATCGAAACTGGGCAGCCGACTGTCAGACCGAGAATTTCAACGCACGACTTTGGGAGGCCCAGCTTCTCGCCAGTTTCCGCGAGCAGGGATTGCGCGTCACGCAGCCTGCGGAATCCCCTGACTTTCGGCTCGAGAACAGAGCAGGCGAACTTGCGTGGGTAGAAGCCGTGACCGCCAATCCGGAAGAACGGTTTGAGCCGGTGAACGCCCGGATCAGCCTCCAGCCTGGTGAGACGAGAGACTTGTTTTTCGGACCGGCGGCGCTGCGGTTTGCCAAGACGATCGGAAGCAAGCTGCAGCGGGGCTACCACGAGTTCGACCATGTCCAAACGCTTCCGTTTGTCTTGGCGATCGCGGACTTCCAGGCACCGGCTTCAATGATGTGGAGCCGGGAAGCACTGATCGGCTATTTGACTGGCACCGGTATCACCTATGGCGAAACAGGCGGCGTGCTCGGGCCAATGGTAGAGGAGGTATCGCACTTGATCGGTCCCTCCGCTTTTCCGGCAGGTCTATTCCGGGACGACGCGCATAGCGGACTGTCTGCGGTCATGTTCAGCAACGCATGTGCGTTGAGCAAATTCAATCGCGTGATGATCACCCGGGGTGCGCCGAGCAATGGGCGCCGCTACGTCCGATACGGCAAATTCTTCGATCGCGGGCCGGACGTGTTCGAGCGGGTCCCCTTCTGCCTCGATGTCGCGAGCGAGCAATATCTCGCTTTGTGGCCGTCGCGCCATGAGCCTTGGTGCGCCGAGCTGGAGGTGTTCCACAACCCCTTTGCGGCGCACCCCTTTCCCATTTCGTTTGCGCCGGAGGCAACGCATTGGAGGTGGCTCGACGGCGAATGGCGATGCCAATCCTATTATGAGACGAATATCCTCTGGTCCGGCGCCTTGGTGATGCCTCTGGACGACCCAATGCCGACCTACGAGACCGTGCCGGATTATCTGCTCAAAAACGCCCGGCGACGAGCCGCGCAGGCGCGGGAATGATTGATAGCGCGCGGAACTGAGTGTCGATGCGCCACGAGCAATACTTATCCTCATGCACCTGATATTCGCGTCCGATATCAATTCGGCTCTTCCGTTGCTAGACAAGGGCGCGCGGAGGAATAGGGTCGCGGTCGAGGGGGCCGTGGATGCGCGCCAGGGGGGACTGACAGACGTGGCGTTGGCTCCGACAGCCACTCAAATCACAGTGCGCGAGGTGCTTGCGCGACTTGAGGGAGAGTTCGCTTCAGTGGCGAACGCCGTCGAGAATGGCGAGTTCGCGCTTTGGGTCGGGTCCGGGATTTCCCGCAAGGCCCCCGATCTCGGCCATCTCATTGAGCGTGCGTTTGACTACATCCGGGTCAGGGCGATCGACGCCGGCACCGCCGCCGCCTTTCGCCCTGCGCTTGAAGAAGCGCTGACCCTCGCCGAGATCGTTCCCGCCACGGTCGAAGCGCAATTCGGGCAAGCGCTTGCCGATTGGCCCGAGCATGACGCGATCATTGATCGACTCTGGAACAAATACTCCAAGGTTCTCGATATCCGCATCGCCGGAACCGATGTCGACTTCATACTCTGGGATGCGATCGACATCCGACAGGCTTTTGAGAACCCGGCGCCGCCCGCAGCTGAACATCTGTGCATAGCGGTTCTCATCCTGGAAGGGGCCGTGCAGTCGGTTGCGTCCGCGAACTGGGACGGTTTCATTGAAGCGGCGGTGGATCGATTGAGCAACGGCGTCGCCGGCATGCTGCAGGTCGTGGTCGATCCCAATCAATTGCGTGGCCCCGCTGGCCGCGCTCGGCTCTACAAATTTCATGGCTGCATCGTGCATGCGACCCGCGAGCCGCTGGTGTTCCGGCAATATCTGACTGGCAGCCACACGCAGATCATGGACTGGCCGCAAAACGCGGCGTTCACGGCCATGCACAATGCGGTGGTCGGGCTGGCGACCGCGCAGAAGACGCTGGTGCTGGGGCTGTCTATCCAAGACAGCAATCTGCAGACGATCTTTTCCAAGGCGAAAGCCGTGCATGCCTGGCCCTGGCCATGCGCCCCGGATGCCCCGGCCTATATCTTCTGCGAGGACGCAATTCAGCCGGGCCAGCGGGACGTGCTGCGCATCGCCTACGGACCAACCTATAACGCTGATCCAGTCACCCTTCACGACGCCACCTTGCTCCGCGCCTGGGGCGAACAGGTGTTGATTGCCCTGGTCCTGAAGGTCCTTGCCGAGAAGCTTGCCCGGTTGATGGAACTCTCCCTTGCTGCGGACGGCAAAGCGGCGATCGCGACTGCGCTCGCTCCGCTGCTGGGCAATCTCCGCGACGACATTGCCGATCTGGCTGTCCCGGTAGCTGGGGCACGGGATCGCATCGCTTTTGCGAACCAGGCGATCGCCCTTTGGTCACGCATGCTGTCGATTTTTCGAAACGGCACCCTACCTGCCCACACGGACATGTATGAGGCGCTTTGTGGTTCTCCGCTCAACCTGATCGAGGCGGACCAGAATGCTCAGGCAATGGGGTTGGGCCAGCTTGGAGTGGCGCTGTCGCTGCTCCATCATGGACGAGCGTCGGGACATTGGGAATTACGTGCGCCGGCCTCGGACAACCTTGATGCTGGCGCAATGACCGCGCGTGCATCGCGCCCTGGCGGGGTCGACCGTCCGCTATTCGTCGTCAAATCAGCGGCGGATGCGATCAAGTTGCAGAGCAATGGCGCTTTTGCGAACGACAATGCGATCGTCGTACATGCCGATGACGTGTGGCATCGTATGGTCGGCGGTGGCGCAAGTTCGCGCCGCGTGCGCTCGGCACCCGGACGCACGGGCGTCGTCGGAGAAACACATGTCAGCATTGCCGACCTCATTGCGCGCAGCGCGGATGCAGCGACCCTCCAGCAGCAGTTCGTCGCCGAGATGATGTTATGAGCGGCTCACCGATCATGCTCGCAATTCAGGCGCGCCTTCGCAAGGCTGGCTACAGCGATCTGTCGACGCCGTTCAAATTGGCTGGCGTCGACTTCGCGTTCACGGGCGCAATGCGAGGCCGCGACGGCCGGGCGCTCGATCTGGTCCTGCTGGTCGACACGACCACGGGGGACTTCGGAGATCGCGACGGCGCCAGGGTACGACAGCGGATCGAGGCGTTGAGCCGCGCTCTCGATGTTACCGGTTCGCGCTATGTCGTCACGGTCATCCTAGCCGGTGCGGTGTTGTCGGAAGGCGTCGAAGCACTCTCAGAAACATGCCGAGTGCTGCAGGTCGAGGGGGCTTCGCTGGATGCAGAAGGCAAGCCGGTAGACGAAGCTGCCGAACGACAGCTCGATGATCGCATCCGCGTACTCCTGCCTCTCACGCTTCCCGCTGCGTCGGCGGAGCCGGAGGCCGGGGCCGGGCCTGCTTTGGATCAATTGATCCGCGCGCTGCCCGCAGACACCAACAAGGCGCTTGTCGATGCTGCAATCGCCGCAGCCGAGGGCGGCGAACAGGCAGTCACCGACGCCGTCGCCCTGATCATAACAAAATCGTTCCAGCTGGACGGTGAAGAGGAGCCGTCATGAGCGATCGTATCCTCAAGAGCCTCGACATCACCAACTTCCGGAGCATCCGCGGGCATATTCATGCGCCGCTCGATGCCAAGGTGGTGTTGCTGCACGGTGAGAATGGCGCCGGTAAAACGAGCGTCCTATCTGCCATAGAATTGGCCCTGACCGGGAAGGTCCAGTCGCTGGAACGCGCCGATCCCGGCTACGAAAAGCAATTGCTGTACCGATCGGCGACCGAAGGCAGCGTCATACTACAGACGCTGTGCGGCACTCAGGAGCAGGGTTTCGAAGCGGCACTGACCGCCAATGGCGCTCAGTCCATCCGTGCGCTTAGCAAAGAGCTTGCGACCTTCTTCCGCGAGCGGGCCTTTCTGCCGCAATCGCTGCTGGGCCAGCTCCTCCAGATCTACCAGGATGCGGGCAGTGATGCGGCATCGCCCTTGGCCCAATTCGTCGGGAAGCTCCTGGGTCTCGATCGGCTCGATGCCCTCGAAGCAGGCCTCAAGCCGCTGGTCGATGTCCGGAATGTCCGCAAGTCCGTCGACGGCTGGCTCGCCGCGGAGAATGAGAAATCACGCGTCGATGTCCTGCTGAGCGATCTTCGTAGGAACCACGACGCTCTAGAAGGCGAAGTGAAACTCGCAATCGATGAGCTTGTGCGGATCTGCGCTTCGCTCGAGCTTCCGATCAAGGTCGCAGAAGACAATCTCGAAGACGTCGCTGCGGCGCTGGCGGACTCGGCGGATGCGGACGCATTCGCTCGCCTCTCTGACCAGCAGCGCCGGCTGGCCGCGATCCGGCGGGAAATCGATAGCGCGCAAATCGCGACGGGCGAGGATTCCAGCGCATCTGCGATCGGCGCGGACGATGCGAGCCAGCGATATTCATTGTGGGAAGCCGAGTTTGGCGACCGCTTTGCGATCGTACGGCAGCGCGCCGAGGGCCTGTTGGTCGACGTTTCGCTGCCGAGTGACCCTAGCCAATTTGCGGACGAAGCACTGGAGCGCCTTCGGTCGGAGCAAAAGCAGCTGGGCAAGCGCGTTTCCCAGGCGCGCACGGATATCGAGCGGCATACGCTTGCGCTGGATGAGCGCGACGTGGCCAAGCGACAACGCGAAACAATCGACCAGGAAGTCGAACGGCTGTCGACCAGTGCCGGCAGCCTTGCGTCGACACTCGCCGAGCTTACGTCCTTTATCGACGGCGAAATTTGTCCCGTCTGCGATCGTGACTTCGGTGAGGTCGACGGCGGCCCGCTCAGCGAACATGTGCATGGCAAGGTCCGGATATTGTCCGCGTCGGCGGAGCGTTTGCTGACCCTGGGACGGACGCGCAGTGAGGTTCAAGTTACGATCGAGCGCCTCGACCGCGAGATTGAAGCGATCGGGAGCCGCAAGCTCACCGACGAAGCGATCGCCGAACTCGACCGGCGCCTGTCCGCGGTCGGATCTGTTGTCGTCGAGCTGGATGGTCTTCTCGATGCGCTTCGCGAGGGCGCGAGCTTGCGGGCGGCCGATGTCGCGGTGCGGCGTGCCGTGACTGACGCACAATCGCGGCACGTCTCACTGGCCGCATCGCGCGAGACCTTGAGCGCGTTTGCGATATCAATCGATGCCGCCGCGATCGCGGAAGGGGAGCCTTTCCATGCCGCCGCCTCGCGGCTGGAGCTGATGCTTGGCGCCGGCGCGGAGCGACTGGAGGGGCGGCTCGCTCTGCGCAGAAGAGGGAATGATCATCTCGCCATCGCGCGCTCCGCGATCACCCGCCGCGAGCAGGCCAAAACCCGTATCTCCAGCGACTCTGAGGCATGGCAGCAGGCTGATGACGCTTTGGGTCGTGCGCAACTCTTGCGCGACCAAGGCATTGCGATCCGTAACGCGGTCGATCAGGTCCGCTCTGGCATCATACGCCGCGAATTCAACGATCGCCTCAATCTTCTATGGCGGGATCTGTTCGTTCGCCTGGCCCCTGGCGAACCGTTCGTCCCGGCATTTCGAATTCCGGCGTCGTCGACCCAGAAACTGCAGCCCAAGTTGATCACCCAGCATCGCGACGGCGGCGAGGCCGGCGGCACGCCCGGAGCAATGCTGAGCGCGGGTAATCTCAACACCGCGGCGCTCACGCTGTTCACGGCGCTCCACCTGTCTGTTCCCAAGGAGCTTCCCTGGCTGATCCTCGACGATCCCGTGCAGTCAATGGACGATGTGCATATCGCGCATTTCGCCGCACTGCTGAGAACCTTGTCGAAGGAACATGGCCGCCAGATCTTGATCGCCGTTCATGATCGGCAGCTGTTCGAGTATCTGAAGCTCGAGCTGAGCCCTGCCTTTCAGGATGACAGCTTGTTGACGCTGGAGCTTTCCCGCGGCCCCCGCCGAGACAGCGTCTGTGTTGCACGGCGCTTATCCTTCAAGGAAGAGACGGCCCTTCTCGCCGCCGCCTGATGAGAACCAACACTTGAGCGACTGGAAGAAGCAACTCTCCGGCGATGACACAATCGCCCGGCTGCTTCGGCCGGAGCGGCTTTATACCGCCGCCGAAGCCGCGATGCGTGGCGGCGCGCCACGCCAAGCGGGCATCTATGCCTGGTATTTCGATTCGATCCCGGCTGGCATCGACGCCAGCCACTGCCATCGGCATAGCGGTTGGACTTTGCTCTATTGCGGCATCTCCCCCAAAAAGCCGCCGACCAACGGCCGCCCGCCCAGCCGATCCCACATCCACCAGCGACTGCGGACCCATTTCGCAGGCAATGCAGCCGGCTCGACCTTGCGGCTAACGCTTGGGTGCCTGCTCGAGGCCGAGATAGACGCGGTTCTGCGACGGGTGGGTACACGCGGTCGACTCACCTTTACCAACCCGGGCGAGCAGCTGCTCGATCGCTGGCTTCAGACCCATGCCCGTGTCGCCTGGGCCGCCGTGGCTTGCCCTTGGGAGCCGGAAGGACTTATGCTCGCAAGCGGACTGCCGCTGCCTCTCAACATTGACGGCAACCCCTGTGCTGCTTTCACGGTGCCGTTGTCGGCGCTGAGAAGTGCGGCAAAGCGGCGCGCGGAAGCCTTACCGCTGATTGGCGATAGTGGGGGCCCACGTCGCATGCCGGTCACACCGCCATGAACTCCCCAGCGACGCTTCCGATCTGCCTCGATTGCATCGGCAACGCCGATCTGCGCGCGCGGCTGGCACCTGAAGCGGTCGAGGCGGCCTGCGAGGAGTGCGGCGAAACTGGACCATCTGTGGCACTAGCAAGGATCGCCGAGGAGATCGACGAGGCCTTTCAGGCAAATTACGAGCCGACCATCTATGACCAAAATCCAGGCGCGGCCGAGATATTCGCCGACATCGCCGGTATCGACGCCGACTTGGCCTGGCGGATCGAGCAACATCTCAATGAGACGCTCGGCGCGAAAGCCGAGATCGAGGATGGCTACAACATCTATGAGGCGGACGGCGGCTTCATTCGCGCGCGGACGCCGATGTTCTGGCAGGAGCAGCGTTGGCAACGCTTTTGCAGCACGCTGCGCAACAAGAGCCGCTACATAAATTCCGAGGCGATCGCCTGGCTGGACGAAGTCTTCGCCGAACTCGACAGCCATCGGACCTGGGATGCCCGCAGCGTCATAAAAGAAATCGAGCCAGGCGGAGCGGATAGTCAATTCTATCGCGGACGTGTCGCCATGAGCGAGGACGTGTTGCGACAGATATTATCGCAACCAGTGATTCAGATCGGTCCGCTTCCGCCAGGGAGCGGCCAGGCGGGTCGGCTGAATGCAGCCGGTATCTCCGTCTTCTACGGCGCGGTCGATCCGGCCACCTGCGTATCGGAAATTCGCCCGCCAGTGGGGGCGCATGTCGTGCTGGCGCGCTTCGATGTGTTGAGACCCTTGCGGCTGCTCGATTGCGAGGCGCTCGATCGGCTCGCGGTCCAGGCCAACCCGTTCGATCCGGAGTTTGTCGTCAAGCGCGATCGGGCGCATTTCCTGCGGAGCTTCAGCGATCAGATCGCGCGCCCGGTTTTGCCGGGCGACGAAGAGCTTGGCTATATGCCGACCCAGGTCGTCGCCGAATATCTGGCGGAGCGTCTCGCGCAACCGATCGACGGGCTTCTCTACAAATCGACGCAGCGCGGATCGACGCTCGGCAATGTCATGCTGTTCAACCGCTCGGCACGCGTCGAAGCCTTCCCGCATCATAGCCATTTTATCGAGCCATGGATCCGCACGATCGATGTGGATTCCGAAGATTTCGACGACGGCATCACGCTGACGGTGAGGGAGATTGGCGCATCCGAGCCGCCTGGTCCGCTCGACCTTCTCGAGGACGGGGCGCGTCCGGTCTATATCGATCCGCTCCCCGAAACCTTCGTGCAGCCGGACTTCGACGACGAACGGCCGGTCACCATGCGGCTCGCGCCCGAGACGATCTCGGTCGAACTCATTCGCGCCACCGACTATGATCGCGCCGAGCGGCGCGTGACCATGAGAAGCCCCTGGCCAGATCCCGAAGGCTGAGCGCCCCTTCAGCCAACACCCCACGGCATCGGGGTCCAGCGACGGAGGAAAGATGGAGGACCCGCCCGACAGCGGAAGACCTACGAAATCGCCGGCCCCGATCGTGCACGCCCGAAGCGCCAGCTCACGCCATCGGCGTGCATGATACCGGACGCAGTCTTGCCCATCTGATGTTCAAGCACCGGCCGCCACGGCACGAGGGTGAACTCTTTGGCCTTCTCGACAAGCGCGAACCGGCCGCTCACAAGGTCTATCCGCCGTGCCAACCGCCCTTCGATGGCATCGCCGGCACGCGCCTCGACGAACGATTTTCCCAGCTCCGCCGAGAGCGCGTCACCTGCGCGAAGAAGTTCGCGTCGCTGCAGCATCATGATCGCATTGGCACGTAGCTTGAAGCGGTCGCCATCGACGTCCGCGAGCTGCTGCTCGACCAGCCACTGCCGACGGGCGGCCATGGTCGCGCGCACGTCACGCCCGAAGCCGGCGTCCCGAATTGGCAGCGGTGACTGCGATGCCAGCTCACGATCCACCCACGTCGCCGCATCAGTGTCGCGCAGCTGCTCGAGCGGGCGAGCCGAGACGACCTCGACTTCGACCGGCTGGTCACGGTGGCGGCGTGCCTCGTAGGCCGCGGCGCGATCGACATGGTCCGCGGGAATCGTCCAGGTCCCGTCCGCCTCGCGTTCGATCCCAGTGCCGGCCCGGCGCATCGCTTCGAGCCGACGGACATGCGCATCGGCAAAGGCATGCGTGGCCGAAGGGTCATGCCGCAGATGCAGATCGGTGGAGTAGCGGCCGCCATTCGCCCGAGCGACCTCGGCGACGACGCGGTCGGCGTCGCGGACCGCGATGCTCCGCGCCCACACTCGGACGATCGCGCTCTCCGGGATCGGTGCCACGGCATCGCCGCGCCCGATGTCGACATAGTGGGCATGACCGTCAATGCCGTCGACCAGGAGATAGTGGCGGTCACGATGCTCGTCGGCGAGACCGCGCCCGATCACACGGCCGACGACCGGCTCCGGATCCGTTTCCCCGGCCCCGAACAGGCTCCGCCCGATCCACGGCCGCTGGAGATTCCGGGCGGTCAGTTCGCGCTGCATGGTGCGGATGATGTCGCCCCGCTCGCCAAGCGTGCGCAGCGTCCCCTCCAGATCGTCGGTGAGCTGCCATCGACCACCACCTACATTCTCGGCGAGGCCCATGCTGGCGAGCTTCTGCAACCGCCCGGCCCGGAGC
>CAZZZX010000019.1:0-16215 GCA_964658585.1 uncultured Novosphingobium sp. | reverse complement strand
GTCCGGGAGGCGAGCGCGCCCTCGGCCCGAACCGACCTTCCCGAGCCGCCGCGCGATACGTCCGCGGCGTTTCGGCTGCGTCCGGAGCGGCCCCGTGTCATGCGACTATCGCGGCGCGCGCTCGCGACGCTGGCCGGCGTGTCGGCGGTCGCGTTGGGCGGCGCGCTGGTGTTCGCACTCCAGGGTTCGCACCCCAAGGCCCCGAGCGAAGAGCTCTACGCCACCGATCACCGGACGACCGCCGACGGCCTCGCACGCATTCCGGGAGACTATGGTGGGCTGCCCCGTTCGGTCCCGCAGCTCGGGCCGCCGCTCCCGGGCGACCTTGGTCGCCCGATGCTCGCCGCCGGCACGCCGCCGCCGCCGATGGCGACCGGTGCAGGCTCACCTCCCGATCCGGCCAAGCAGCAGGCCGAGCAGCGACGACAGCGCGTCGCGCAGGAGCTGGATGCTGCAAGGACCAGCCGGCTGTTCGCCAGTGAGGCGCGAACCGCACAGCCGGGCGCCGGCGCTGCAGCCCCCTCGCTCGGACTTGCGGGGATGGGTACCCCTGTGAGCGACGGGTCGCAACCGGCCCAGCCGACCGGCTCCGATCGCAAGCTCGCCTTTCTGAACGGCGCGGTCGATCGCAATACGGTCAGTACCGAGCGCCTCGCGGCGCCGGCCAGCCCCTATACGCTTCAAGCGGGCGCGGTGATTGCCGCCGCGATGATCACCGGCCTGCGATCCGATCTTCCCGGCCAGATCGCCGCCCAGGTCACCGAGAACGTCTATGACGGCCCGACCGGCCGCACGCTGCTCATCCCGCAGGGGTCGCGCCTTGTCGGTCAATACGATGCGCAGGTGTCGTTCGGTCAGAGCCGGGCGCTCCTAGTCTGGACACGGCTGATCCTGCCCAACGGGCGCTCGATCGTCCTGGAGCGGCAGCCGGGCGCAGACCCGGAAGGCTATGCCGGGCTACAAGACCGCGTCGACAACCATTGGGGGCAGTTGGTTCGGGCTGCGGTGCTTTCGACGCTTCTGAGCGTAGGATCCGAAGCTGGCACGTCCTCCGACGAGAACGATTTGACGCAAGCGCTTCGCCGCGGCGCGTCCGACAGCATCAGCCAGACCGGCCGCCAGGTGGTCGGCCGATCGCTCGACATCCAGCCGACGATCACCGTGCGGCCGGGCTTCCCGGTGCGCGTGATAGTCACCCGCGACCTGATCCTCGAACCCTACCGGGGGTAAGCATGAGCAAGCTTAAACTCGGAGCGATTGCCGACGAACGGCCCGTACGGATAACCCTGGAGCTTCCAGCCGCGATCCACCGCGAGCTGGTGGCCTATGCCGAGGTGCTTGGGCACGAGACCGGCCAGCGAACGGATCCTGCCAAGTTGATCGCTCCCATGATCGCTAAGTTCATCGCCTCGGATCGCGCCTTCGCCAAGGCTCGACGCACATTGGCCGCCGCTCAGCCGCCCTCGGAATAACGGCTCTTCAGCAGCGACCAGAATCTCCGCAGCAGTGGGTTGTCATTGCCCGGATCTCGGTAGGCTGTCAGCAATTCTCGCGTCAGGCCATTCGCATCAGCGAGCGGCACCGCGACCGTCCCCGCCGGAAGTTGGCCGAGGTCAGAGTCTATCATTATTGCGACGCCGCGGCCCATGGCAACCAACGCTAGAAGCGTGTCGCGGTTGACGGTGTGGAGTCGGCGATTAGGCCATCGGCCGGGGCCACCAAGCTTCGCGATCAGCGCGCTTTCGGCTTCTGGGCCCGCATCTCGGTTGGAAAACAGCAACGTCTCTTCGACCAAGCGATCCCAATCGATTTTGTCTTCGAGCGCGATAGCATTCGACTCCGACACGATCGCATGGGTCTGCTCGCGCCAAAGCGGAAGCGCTTCCCCGAGAACCGGATCGGGCACGCCGGTCAAGATAGTCACGTCGATCGTGCGTGCGTTCAAGCCCTCGATCATCCGCGAACGGCTTCCTTCAATCAACTGAAGCTCGGCATCGGGATGCTCATGCGAGAACTCCCGGATCGAGTCCCTGAACTTTCCTATTGAGAGCGAGGTGTACAAGCCGATCTTCAGCTGACCGGCCATTCCGCGACTACTTTTCGCCGCATCAGCTATAGCCAAGTCAATAATTCGCAATGCTTCCCTTGATCGAGCGAAAAACTTCAGCCCAGCATTGGTGGGCTCGACGCCCTCCGATGACCGGTGGAACAGAGCTACGGTCAACGTGTCTTCCAACGATCTGAGGCGATGGCTAACAGAGGATTCGGTCATCCCCGTCGCTTTCGCCGTACGCCGCAAACTGCGGTGGTCGGCGATGGCCAACGCCAATCGGACCGACGCGAGGTCAAGGCTTCGGCCTCGCTCGGATTTCCCGCCCTTAATCAATCGAACCGCAGCGAAGGCGACCCATCATTGCTTGCAGTGCAAAAGCCAGCAAGAACCCTAAGTAAAACACGCATCAGCCTTCTCAGATTAAAAGATGCTCGGCAGTGATCGGGAGCGATCTAACGCGCTTGCCAATCGCGTCGAACACAGCCGCCGAGACGGCAGCCGCGACGCCTGTGGCACCTAATTCGCCGATCCCCTTTGCCCCGATCGGGCTCGCGTGTTCATCGTATTCGTCGACAAAGATCATCTCGATCTTGTCGCCTGGTATGTCTGCGTTGACCGGTAAGGCGATGTTAGACAAGTTTGAAGCTTCCCAACGGCCGAGGTGCGGCTCGTGGCGACTTGCCTCCATTGCGGCCATTCCCCATCCCCAAATAAATCCGCCCGTCATCTGCGCGAGTGCGGTGCGAGGGTTGATGATGCGCCCAGGGCTGTACGCGCCAACCGCGCGTCGCAGGCGCATGAGACCCAGGTCGGGGTCGACGCCGATTTCGACGAAGATGGCGCCGAACGTCTTCATGGCGAACGGCCCCTTGCCGCCGTCGCCTTCGAACGGAACACCTGGGGCCGGCGCCCAAGCACCTTCACCGATGAGTTCTGAAACTCCCGCAAGGCGCATCACGGCGGCGATAGGCTGCCCGCTTTCATTCCCCGTTACTCCAATGCGCCCGTCCACCATCACGGCGCGTTCGGGAGGTAGACCCGCGAGCCGGGCGAGCTTGCCCCGAACGTCCTCCGCTGCACGGTGTACGGCCGAGCCGCCGCTGATGGTCGAAGACGACCCATAAGTCGGGCCAGCCTCGGGAAGATCGGTGTCGCCCATCCGGCAAGTGACGCGCTCGATCGGCAGCCCGAGCACGTCGGCCGCGATCTGCGGCATGATCGTCAATGTCCCTGACCCGATGTCATGAAAACCGGCGTCCACGCTCGCCGTGCCGTCAGCACGGAGCCGCACCTGCGCTTTTGACGCCATGCGGAATGTGCCCATCGTGCAATCGGCCATTCCGTAGCCGATCCGCCAATGACCATCCGTCGCGGGTCGCTTGTGCCGGTCGCGCCAGCCGAATTTCTCCGCGCCAAGAGCATAGGCTTCGCGGAGCTTCTTCGAAGAGAAAGGTCGCCCATCTTTGGGGTCCACCTCGGCATAGTTTCTAAGTCGAAGGTCGAGCGGATCCATATCCACCCGGCGCGCCAGTTCATCGATCGCGCCGCCCACCGCCCAAGTTCCCGGGCCCTCGACCGGCGCGCGCATCGCAGTGGGCATCGTGATGTGACTGCGCTCGACGCGCTGCGTAGTGTGGATCGCGGGCACGGCATACATCGACTGTCCTGCCGTCGATGACTTCTCAACGAAGTCCACGCTCATCGCCGTGACGTTGGTGACTTCCTGCCGTAGCGCGAGGAGCAAACCCTGTTCGTCGGCGCCGAGGGCAATATCCTGGGTCATCCGAGGCTGGAAGCCGACATTGGCATACATGTCCGAGCGGGTAAGCACGAGGCGTACCGGGCGGCCGACCACTTTCGCGGCCGCTGCTGTCAGAATTTGATGGGGCCAGACATAGCCCTTGGACCCAAACCCACCGCCCGTGTGCGGGCAAACGACCCGAACCTGATCGGGCTTGAGGCCGAATGCGGCGGCGATCACCGCCTGCACGCTATAGCCGTGCTGAACCGAGTCGTGGAGCGTTAGACGGTCGCCCTCCCAGACGGCCAAGGTCGATGAGGGTTCCATAGGATTGTTGTGTCGGGATGGCTGCGAATAAAGCGCCCTGATTTTGTGCTTGGCCTTGTCCAATTCGAACTCGACATCGCCTTTACGAAACTCCCAAGCCTCTTCGCCTCCATAGCCGGATTTAGGATCGTAAGGCTCTGCGCGGGGCGGAGCGCGGTGCGGGTCGCCATCCGGCGCCAGAAACGCTGATCGGATATACTCGACCCTAATCCGCCGCGCCGCGCCCTCCGCTGCTTCCAACGTTTCGGCAAGTACGATCGCAACCGGTTGCCCCTGATGACGAACCTCGTCCGACTGCATCGGGATGAACGATGAGGCCGCCGGCGGCACACTGTGGATCACCAGGCGCGGCAAGTCCGCAGCGGTCAGCACGCGTACCACGCCGGGCAACGCCAGTGCCGCCCGCGTGTCCACCGTGTTAACTCTACCTGCCGGGATGGCAGATTGCACATACGCAGCGTGCAACATGTGAACGGCTTTGAAATCCGCGGCGTATTTGGCCCGACCGCGGACCTTGTCGGCACCGTCGGGGCGCGGCAGTGGCTCGCCGATCTTGCTCATGCGAGACCTTCCACGGTTTCGAGTGTGCGAAGCACTGCGTTGCGGGCGAGCGCGACCTTGTAGCTGTTCATCGCGAGTGGACGGGCGTCGGCAAAGCCCGCCTCGACCGCCGCACGTGCCGCGGCCGAGCCTATTCGCGTCCCGACGAGCCGACGCTCGGTCTCGTCCAGCCGCCAGGGACGGTGCGCTACCGACCCCAGTGCGATCCGGGCGCGCCCGATCCTGTCGCCATCCCGCTCCAGAACCACGGCGCACGACACCGTTGCGTACTCATAACTCTCGCGTTCGCGGACCTTCAGGTAGGCCGAGAGTCGGGCCGGCGCGGGCAGTTCATAGCCGGTGATCAATTCGCCGGGGTGCAGCACGGTGTCGATATCGGGGCGTTCGAGAGACGGCAACAGGATCAGCTCGCGCACCGGGATCCTGCGGTCCCCCTTCAGGCCGGTGGTCGTCACCACCGCATCCAATGCGGCCAGCGCGACGGGTGGATCAGCCGGATGGGTGGCGACGCAGGCCTCGTTCCAACCGAAGATGGCGTGCTTGTCGTTGAGGCCGTTACGGGCCGAGCAGCCCGAGCCCGGCGAACGCTTGTTGCAGGGCACCAGGTCGTCCTGACGGAAATACGCGCAGCGGGTTCGCTGCAACGGATTTCCCCCGACCGTCGCAAGGTTTCGAAGCTGCGCAGAGGCCGATTTCAGGATCGCCTGCGATAATACCGGATAATCTCGCATGACGTCAGAATGCTGCGCCACGTCGTTCAACCGGGTGAGCGCGCCGATCCGTAGTCCGCCGCCGGGCAGACGACTGATACCCTCGAGCGTGCGAAGGCGGCCGATGTCGATCAGCTCGCGCGGCTCGGCAATGCCAAGGCGCATCCAGTTGAGCAGCTCGGTGCCGCCCGCAAGATAGGCGGCATCGGGGCGTGCGCCAGCGACAATGGCTTCCGGCACGGCCGACGCCCGCGTGAAGGCGAAGGGCTGCATCAGGCCATCCTTTTCGCGGCGGCACGCACCGCGTCGACGATTTGCGGATAAGCTGAACAGCGGCAAAGATTACCGCTCATCCATTCGCGTATGTCCGCGTCCGTCGCGGCATGGCCCTCGGCGATGCACGACACCGCCGACATGATCTGCCCCGGCGTGCAGAACCCGCACTGGAACCCGTCATGGTCGATAAAGGCCTGCTGCACTGGGTGGAGCGCGCCGTCAGGAGCAGCAAGACCTTCGATCGTGGTCACGTCGCGCCCGTCGCAGGATGCGGCCAGCACCATGCAGGCATTCACCCGCCTGCCATCCAGATGCACGGTGCAGGCGCCGCACTCGCCGCGGTTGCAACCCTTTTTCGCACCTGTGAGATCGAGGCTCTCGCGCAGCCAGTCTAGCAGGGTCGTGCGTGGATCGATAATGGACTGGTGCTCGCCACCATTGACGGTAACGCGGATCTGCAATGGGCCGGTCGCGCCCAGAGGTGTGGACTGTGCCGCTGGACCCGTAAGCCCCAGAGTAGCCGCGCCGCCTGCGGCGATGCCCGTGTTCGTCAAGAATCCGCGCCTTGATATCGCCATGCCGTCCTCGCTCACCACGGTATTGACCTCCCATCCCGAAAGAATCCGCCCGTGGGCCCGTCATCCGGCAACGTGGCGGCCCAGACGATTCCTGCCGCACCGTCGTCGACCGGCCTACCGCCCGCCCCTCCCATTTCGGTCGCCACCCAGCCGGGGCAGATTGCGTTGACCTTGAAGCGGGGGCCGAGCTCGCCTGCTAACGTGCGGGTCAACGCGTTGAGGGCGGCCTTGCTCACTTGATACGCGGGCGGACCATCGCCCATCGAGGCGAGCGAACCGGCTTCGGACGAGACGTTGACAATCCTTGGATGCGGGCTGCGCCGAAGCAGCGGCAGCAGCGCCTCGATCACCCGCCATGCCCCCATAAGGTTAGTGGCAAGCGCCTCGGTGACAACGCCATCGAGATCCGCATTCGATGCGTGCTCCTGCGTGTCGTAGTGAATGCCGGCGTTGTTGACGAGAATGTCGAGCCGGCCGGGGTCGCTTGCCAAAAGCCGCGCCATTTCCTCGACGCTTCCCGCGCTCGCCACGTCCAATTCAATCGGACGAAGTGCGCCAGAAAGCCCCGCCGCGGCCTTGTCCGCCTTGCTGCTGTCGCGGGCGGCAAGCAGGACCAGACAGTCAAGCGCCGCTAATTGGCGCGCGACCTCATGGCCGATCCCGCGATTGGCCCCAGTAACAAGCGCGACGCGCTGCTCGGGCATCTTCGCCTCCTCAGCCGCCCGACGTAAGCCCGAGATGCTGGCGAAACCATCCGTCGATCTTCGCAACCGTAGGATCGATGACTTCCGGATGATCGTAAAAGCTCAGATGTGGCGTATCGCCTTCCCACTCGAGCCTCTTGTCCATCGTCGGCGCGGCTTCAAAATGGCGCCGCGCCGCGTCGGGGATGAAGCACTGGTCGGAGTGCACCATCATCCAGGGCTTGTTGACCCGACCCGCGGCGGAAATTGATTCATAGGCGAGGAGATCGGCATCGCTCAGGACTGCGTACCGGTTTTCCCATACGCCGCGATCGGCCCACGGCTGATACCAGACCCAGACAAACTCGCCCGGCATGCCCACGTCCATCCGCG
Source organism: uncultured Novosphingobium sp. (assembly GCA_964658585.1). Lineage (GTDB taxonomy): Bacteria > Pseudomonadota > Alphaproteobacteria > Sphingomonadales > Sphingomonadaceae > Solisphingomonas. The sequence continues at coordinate 8,893 of CAZZZX010000019.1, read as the reverse complement.
TCTTGTCGACAGCGGGGACATAGTCGACTTCGCCGGTCGCCTCGAACTTATGCTTGGCCGCCGCACCTTTGGCTTTATGCGCCGCCAATCCATCTTCGGTCAGCCAAGCGACATCGGCCTCGGCATCGCGATAATGGCCAGCGACTGTTGCAAACACCCGGATGTGCTCGTCATCCGCAGCGGCGGGGATCATCTCGGAACTGCCCTGGCATATCGCCAGCCCAGCGATGCGACCTGCATCCACCTCGGATCGCGAAGCCAAATGGGCGGCGGCGGCCTTCAGGTCCTCGACTTTCGCCGCCGGGTTTTCCCAGCAGCGTGGTTCCCCGCCACTCTCGCCGCGATAGCGCGGATCAAAGACCAGGGCGGCATATCCCTTCGCCGCAAGACGCGTAGCATAGGCAGTCGGCACCTGTTCCTTGCAGAAGGTCATCGGGCCAATCAACACCACCCCTGGCAACGCCGCTGATGGGGAATCTGGCAAATGCAGATCGCCAACCAGCTTCGTTCCGTCGACAGCTTCGAATTCTACCTTTTCAATCATCGTAGATGCTCCTGCAGGTGTTGGGTCGAGACCTTCCCATACCTCTCGCCCGCAGCAGCGCCGGGAGCGAATACCGCGTCGAGGTATGTCAATTCGTCGTGCGATAGCGTGACCTCGAGCGCGCCGAGATTCTCTTCGAGCCTCGCAATCTTTGTCGTGCCAGGGATCGGCACAACGTCCGGATGGCGCGATAGCAGCCAGGCTAGAGCCACCTGCCCGGCGGAGACGCCCTTTTCGTCCGCCAATCCGCGCACCATCTGCGCAAGCCCGAGGTTGTGGTCCAAATTTTCGCCCGAAAAGCGTGCGTTGGTGCGCCTCCAGTCATTTGACGCAAGATCAGCACTGCTGCGGATCGCGCCGGTGAGGAAACCGCGTCCAAGGGGGCTGTAAGGAACGAAGCCAATACCCAAGTCGTGCAAAGCCGGCAGTAAGCTCACTTCGACATCACGGGTCCAAAGCGAATACTCACTTTGGACTGCGGAAATTGGGTGAACCGAGTGAGCTCGACGGACCAGCTCAGGGGTAACTTCCGACAAGCCGATGAACCGGACTTTCCCTTCCGATACCAACTCGGCCAGAGCGCCGACCGTCTCTTCGATCGGCACAGTCGGGTCGGGCCGGTGCTGATAGTAGAGGTCGATGCGGTCCGTCTGAAGGCGTTTAAGCGACGCTTCGCACGACCGGCGCACGGTTTCCGGCCGACCATCCATCTGGCGCCCGTCGCTGTCGGCGCTGCCTACGTTCGGAACGACGCCAAATTTAGTCGCAATGACGACTTGGTCACGCACAGTGCGAAGGGCACGTCCAACGAGTTCTTCGTTGAGAAACGGGCCGTAGATCTCTGCGCTGTCAAAAAGTGTAATTCCGAGGTCAAAGGCGCGCTTGATGAGGCGCTCGCCCTCAGCGGCCTCGATCCCGCTACCGTAAATTCCTGTGAGTCCCATACAGCCCAGACCGAGGGCCGAGACCTCCGCTCCTTCATTGCCCAATCTGCGAAACTGCATCGAGACTCCTCCTGCGGCCTAAAATAGGAGATGCCATCATCACATTCTAAGGCTAAGTTCCGATCATACCGATACCTAGGAGGCATCAGTTGGAATTGCGCCATCTCCGCTACTTCGTAGCCGCGGCACAGCTCGGTAGTATTCGACGCGCGGCAGCGGCGTTGAATGTCGCTCAACCGGCAATCTCTCGTCAGATCAAAGACCTACAAGAAGATATCGGCGTTGTGGTGTTCCAAAAGGTCGGTCGGGGGTTTCAGCTGTCACCAGCGGGCGAGGCTTTCCACACAAGTGCGATCGCCATCCTTCGCCAAGTCGATAGCGCCTGTGATCACGCGAGACGCGTGGCGGCAGGGGAAGACGGTGAATTGAGGTTAGGGTTCATCGAAAGTGCGTCGTGGAGCGGTGTGATGCCGAACTGCATCCGCCGATTTCGCGCGTCCTACCCCCGTGTAAGGCTGCAACTGAAATCGCTGTCATCCCGCGAAGTAATCCGGCAATTGAATGAAGGCACCCTGGACATCGGTGTCGCTTACCGTTTCGATGAAGACAAGGATTTATTGAAGAGTAAGTGCGTGCAAGTGGATAGCATAGTGCTTGCCGCTCCACGCGACTGGCGGCCCGGAAAGCGCTTACACCTCCAACAACTTTGCGATGAGAGTTTCGTCAGTTTTCCGAGAGCTGTCGCGCCATCATATTATGATGTGCTTCTGTCGGCCTGCGCGGCTGGCGGCCTCCGGCCTCGCTTCACAGACGAGGCGGATACCGAAGCGACCATGCTAAGCTTTGTGTCCGCTGGTGCGGGATTGGCGTTTGTAAATAGCGCGAACCAAAACAGACGTCCTAGTCAGGTAAATTTTCATCCTATCAGTGACCTCAATCTCAGATTGGAGTTGCACTGCATGTGGACATCGAATCCAAGCGCGGCTGCTAAATCAATGGTCGATCTATTCTCTAGTGATGGATGATCGCTTAGAGTTCTCGATCAATGAGCGCTGCTACGATGCCGGTGCGAATACCCTGCGTGAGACGTTACGCCCTCGATAAGCTGATTTGGTGCGCGCGGTCGGGCTCGAACCGACACTCCTCTCGGAACGGGATTTTGAAACGAGCGCGTCTACGCTGCGATAACCCGGCAAGGCACCCTTAGTACGATGATTTGGCGCTCGAAGCGCTCGGGCGTGCGCCTAAACAGCACCTACGAACCGCCGCTAAGTATCGGATATCCCGGCACCTATCGCCCGGTGAAATCCACCGCTCCGCACCTAACCCGCGCTTCATCTTTAAACGGGAATTGGCGCACCCAACTGGATTCGAACCAGTGGCCTCTGCCTTCGAAGGGCGAAGGGCGACCGCCCATGACGGGAATGCGCCGACCCCGACCTCAACCCTCCGATTTCTACGCCAGAGCACGCTATCGCCGCACGCCATTTTTAGAGGACTTCCAGCGCCAGCACCTATCGTTCTCAATCGCCAGCGACACCAGCGAAGGAGATTGGGTATGGGCCAGAGCGACCCTTTGGAGATCAGGAGGACCATCCGGCGGCACCAACTGCGGGAGATGGTGCCGCTGGCCGACAGCACGATTTACGAGATGGAGCAGCGCGGCGAATTTCCGCTGCGTTTCGCAATATCCCCGCGCTGCATCGTCTGGGATCTCGCGGAGGTCCAAGCCTGGTTGCTTGCGCGGCGCGCGAAGCCGATCCATCGCGCACAGCATCCTGATGTCACCAAACGAAAGTTCCGGCCGGTCAAAGGGCGGGGTCGAGCGCAACCAGCGGCATAGCGGGGGGCAGCAGCGTCGGAACATGCCTCCGACCCTCGACCCAGGCATCCACGATGTCGGCCCATTCCTGCATCATGTGCCGACGTTGAACTTCATACTCCGCTTTGTTGTAGACGCCGCGCGAGGAGCGCCCGTCCTCGTGCGCCAGGCACTTTTCGATCCAGTCGCGGTTGAAGCCGAGCTCATTGAGCAGCGTCGATCCCGTGCGCCGTAGATCGTGGACGGTGAACGGCTCCAACGGCAGCCCTTCCGTCTTCGCCCGTTCGACCACGGAATAGGTGACCCGGTTGAAGGTCGCGCGCGACATCGGGGCATCAGCATCATACCGGGAAGGCAGCAGATACCGAGAGTTGCCTGCGCAGGTCTTGAGCGCGATCATGATGTCGAGGGTCTGTCGGCACAGGTAGACATTGTGCGGCTTCGACCGCTTCATTCGCTCCTTCGGGATCGTCCAGACCGCATTGTCGAAATCGACCTCGTCCCAAACAGCGTCCTGCAACTCGCTCTTCCGGACCATGGTGAGGAGGTAGAGCCTCATGCCAAGGCGGATCGTCGGCAGCGTCGCCACATGCTCCAGTTGCTTGAGCATGATGCGGATTTCGGTCGGTGAGAGCGAGCGGTCCTTGGGCGTGAAGGTGGCGATCGAGGCCGGCCCGACGTCATCGGCGGGGTTCGCGACCTTCTCGCCATGGAGAATGGCAAAGCCGTAAATCTGCTTCAGGATATCGCGCACATGGATCGCCGTCGCCGGCGCGCCCCGTTCCACGATCTTCGCACAGTGGGCGCGCAGGTCATCCGGCACGATCTCCGTCAGCAAGCGGTTCCGCCAAACCGGCAGCAGTTCCCGTTCAAATATCGAGCGGCGCATTGCGCGCGTACTGTCGGCCATCGGCGCGTTGACCAGCCACTTTTCGCCGAACTCGCCGAAGCTCTTAGCCTCCTTGATCCGACGCTTGTCCCGCTGCTTCTCGATAGCGGGGGACCGCCCCTCCGTGATCGCCCGGCGTGCGTCCAGACATAGTTCACGGGCCCGGGCGAGCGAGATCCCGTCTCGCGCGTACTTGCCAAGATAGACGGTCTCCCGCCTTCCATTCAGCCGATAGTCTAGCCTGAAAGAGATCGCGCCCGACGGCGCGACACGCACGTACATGCCATCCCGGTCGGTCACCTTATACATTTTGTCTCTAGGTTTCAGAGCCTTGAGTGCTGCGTCCGTCAACATAGCAAGCCACCTCGCGAAAAGTACCGTCACGCGTTTTTCGGAGGCTAGCGGCGTAAAGATCGCTTTCTTCCCAGCGTCTTAGTCCCGGAAAAGTACCGTCACGAGCCTCAATACCGGTGACGGTACTTTCGATTTTCTAGTTGATCAATGGGGGCGAGGTCCGTCAGCGGGGCCGCCATACGCGACCCATGCCCACCGATAGCTGCCGATAGCTACCGACGGGAATATTCACTTATTTCAGTGTCTTAGATAGTACCGTGGCGTAGTTTCGGATACACCCGGATGGGCAAAAATCATTCCCACTCGATCGTCCCCGGCGGCTTCGACGTGAAATCGTACACCACGCGGTTGATGCCCGCGACCTCGTTGACGATCCGCGTCGCCACCCGCGACAGAAAGGCCGGATCGAACGGGTAGACATCCGCGGTCATGCCGTCGGTCGAGGTCACCGCGCGCAGCCCGCACACGCTCTCATAGGTCCGCCCGTCGCCCATCACGCCGACCGTGCGCACCGGCAGCAGCACCGCGAACGCCTGCCAGATCGCATCGTAGAGCCCGGCATTGCGGATCTCCTCCAGGTAGATGGCGTCGGCCTTGCGCAGGATGTCGCAGCGCTCCCGCGTCACTTCGCCGGGGATACGGATCGCCAGGCCCGGCCCCGGGAACGGATGCCGGCCGACGAACGCATCGGGCAGGCCGAGCTCGCGCCCCAGCGCGCGGACTTCGTCCTTGAACAGCTCGCGCAGCGGCTCGACCAGCTTGAGCCCCATCTTCTCGGGGAGCCCGCCGACATTGTGATGGCTCTTGATCGTCACCGACGGGCCGCCGGTGAACGACACGCTTTCGATCACGTCGGGATAGAGCGTGCCCTGCGCGAGAAACTCGGCGCCGCCGATCTTGCGCGCCTCCGTCTCGAACACGTCGATGAAGGTCTTGCCGATGAACTTGCGCTTGGCCTCGGGATCGGTGACCCCGGCGAGCCCGTCGAGGAACAGCGTCTCGACGTTCACATGGACCAGCGGGATGTTGTAGTGCCCGCGGAACAGCGAGACGACCTGATCGGCCTCGCCGGCGCGCATCAGGCCATGATCGACGAACACGCAGGTGAGTTGGTGGCCGATCGCTTCGTGGATCAGCACCGCGGCGACCGCGCTGTCGACCCCGCCCGACAGGCCGCAGATCACCTTCGCCTTGCCAACCTGCGCGCGGATCTCCGCGATCTTGGCGTCGCGGAACTCGGCCATCGTCCAGTCACCCGCCAGCCCGCAGACATGGCGCGCGAAATTGGCGATCAGCCTGCCACCGTCGGGGGTGTGGACGACCTCGGGGTGGAACATCATCGAATAGAAGCGCCGCGCCTCGTCGGTGGCGATCGCATAGGGCGCGCCCTCGGACCGCGCGACCACCGAGAAGCCCTCGGGCAGCGCCTCGACCCGATCGCCATGGCTCATCCAGACCTGGTGGCGCTCACCCTCGCTCCACAGCCCGTCGAACAGGGCGGAGCGACCGACCACGTCGATATAGGCGCGCCCGAACTCGCGCGAATCCGAAGGAAGCACCTGCCCGCCGAGCTGATGCGCCATCGTCTGCTGGCCGTAGCAGATCGCCAGCACGGGCACGCCCGCCTCGAAGAAATGCTGCGGCGCGCGCGGGCTCTCGCCCGACATCACCGAGGCCGGGCCGCCCGACAGGACGATGCCCTTGGGCGCCATCCGCTCGAACGCCTGCGCCGCGGACTGGAACGGCGCGATCTCGCAATAGACCCCGGCCTCGCGGACGCGGCGTGCGATGAGCTGGGTGACCTGGCTGCCGAAATCGACGATCAGGATGCTGTCGGTGGGGGTGGCCGTCATGGCGGGCTCGTAGCCACGCGTGCGCGCGCTGTCCACACCGGCGAGCGGAAGAGCCCTCTGCCCGTCCGGTTCGAGCGGCATCGGGCGACAGGCTTGGTCAACGCTTCGTTTACGCCTCGACCGTTACAGCCGTACACAGTTGTTTACCGGGGGTTGTTCCGTCCATGCCACGCCGCATCCGATCGCTGCTCTCGACGCTTCGCGAAGAGGTGCAGCACTACGCCGCGGAGACCCAGTCGATCGCCGGACGCACAAATCTGCTGGCGCTCAACGCGACGATCGAGGCGGCGCGCTCGGGCGAGGCGGGGCGCGGCTTCTCGGTGGTGGCGCAGGAGGTCAAGGCGCTCGCCAGCCAGGCGCGCACATCGGCGGCGACGTTCCGGGCCGAGGTGCTCGACCGGTTGGCGCAGGGCGCGACGATCGCCGACGAGCTGGTCGCCGAGGTCGAGGGCGCGCGGCTCGCCGAACTCGCCCAGTCGATCGTCCAGACGATCGCGCGCTCGCTCTACGATCGCACCATCGATCTCAGGATGCTGGCGACCGACCCGGCGGTCACCGCCGGCGCACAGTTCGCCGCCGAGGATTCGATCGCCGAGGCGCGCGCGCTCGAGCGGCTGCGCGCGCTGCTCCATTTCTCGCCCTATTTCGTCAACGCCTTCGTCTGCGACGACAAGGGCAACGTCGTGGTCTCGGCGCACGAGAACGCGGCGGTGCGCGGCCACAACCTGCGCAACGAGCCGCAATACAACCGCGCGCTCGCCAGCCTCTCGCCCGACGACTGGTTCACCGACGAGCCCTGGGAAAACCCGTACTCGAACAACCGCAAGGTGCTGATCTTCGTCGCGCCGGTGCGCGAAGCGGGCCGGATCGTCGGCGTCTGCTATCTCGAATATGACTGGGAGAGCCAGGCGGCCGCGATCATCGGCGCCGACCAGCCCGCGGGCGGCGCGGCGACGGTGAGCATCATCGATCCCGCCAACATCGTCTTCGCGAGCACCGGCAGCCACGCCTTCAACGACACGCTGCGCGTCGCGGCGCTACCGCCGGGCGCCACCCGGCATATCGAGACGCGCGAGGATTCGATCGTCGCGCAGGCGCAGGCGATCCCGTTCAACGGCTTCGACGGCCTCAAGCTGCGCTGCGTGATCGAGCAGCGCGTGCCCGGCGAACGCGAGATCAGCGCCGCGCTGTCGAGCCGCAAGCGCATGGCGGCCTGACGAAAGCCCTCGCCCCCGAAGGGGAGAAGGCTTCCTACTTCAGCAGCACGAGTTCCTCCGCCATCGACGGGTGGAGCGCCACGGTATCGTCGAACTGGGCCTTGGTGAGCCCCGCCTTCACCGCCACCGCGGCGGCCTGGAGGATTTCGGGCGCATCGGGGCCGATCATGTGGAGGCCGAGCACGCGGTCGGTGGTCTCGTCGACGACCATCTTGTAGAGCGCGCGCTCGTCGCGGCCGGCGAGCACGTTCTTCATCGGGCGGAAGTCCGAGGTGAAGACCTTGACCGTGCCGTAGCGCTGGCGTGCCTGCGCCTCGGTCAGCCCGACCCCGGCGAGCGGCGGATGGCTGAACACCGCGCTCGGGATACAGGCATAGTCGACGCGCTTCTGGTGGCCGCCGAACACGGTATCGGCGAACGCCTGGCCCTCGCGGATCGCCACGGGTGTGAGCTGGACGCGGTTGGTGACGTCGCCGACCGCGAATATCGACGCCACCGTCGAGCGATTATCCTCGTCGACCACGACCGCGCCCAGCGGATCGAGCGAGACGCCGACGCCCTCGCACCCGAGATCGTCGGTATTGGGCCGCCGGCCGGTGGCGAACATCAGCAATTCGGTATGGATCGGCTCCTGCCCGGTGACATGGACGTCGAGTGTGCCGTCGGCGCGCTTCTCGACCTTCTCGAACGCCGCATGGAAACGGAAGTCGATGCCTTTCCTGACCGAGATCTGGAGCAGCCGGTCGACGATCGACTGATCGTAGCCGCGCAGGATGTCGCCGGTGCGGTTGACGATCGTGACGCGGCTGCCGAGCTCGTTGAAGATCCCTGCGAACTCGTTCGCGATATAGCCGCCGCCGGCGATGACGACGTGCCCCGGCAACGCATCGAGATGAAACGCCTCGTTCGAGGTGATGCCGAATTCGTGCCCCGGGCAATCTGGCACCGCGGGTCGTGCGCCGACCGCGATCAGGATGCGGCCCGCGGTGACCGTCCGCCCCCCTGCCAGCGTCACCGCATTGGGCCCGGCGAGCGTCGCACGTTCGGCGATCAGTTCGACGGCATGGGTGGCGAGCGTGTTGGCATAGACCGTCTCGATCCGGTCGACCTCGGCAAGTACGTGATCGCGCAGCGTCGGCCAGTCGAACGCGCACTCGGGCACCTTCCAGCCGAAGCGGCGCGCGTCCTTGAGATCCTCCGCGAAATGCGCGCCGTAGACGAGCAGCTTCTTGGGCACGCAGCCGCGGATCACGCAGGTGCCGCCGACGCG
>CAZZZX010000018.1:15451-16562 GCA_964658585.1 uncultured Novosphingobium sp. | reverse complement strand
GGCCGAGCGTGCCGCCGTCGGACGCCGCGATCAGCCGGTAATAGGCGTGCGCGAGCGCGATCCCGTCGCCGCGCCTGATGTCGGTGACGATCAGCACCTCGGCCGCCGCCGCATAGTCGAACGGGCTCGGCGCGGCGAAGCGCTCGATCGCGGTATCGAGATGGCGCGCGCCCGATCGCTGCTCTGCGCGCGCCCAGCCCGCGTCCGCGTCGCCCGCCGTCCCGGTGAGCGTCGCCGAGGTGACGAGTACGCCGTGCGCGGGGGCAAGCACGGTCGCGGCGAGCGGCCGGCCCGGATCGAGCCAGTGGCGGTGCAGCCCGATATCGAACTCGCGCCCCTCGATGCGGTCGACCGCGAGCCAGTCGACGAAATCGGGATCGGGCGCGCCGCCCAGCCGGCCGAGCATCGCGACCCAGGCGGCGAGCGTGCGCGCGCGGATCGCCAGGCCCGCGGCAGCGCCCTCGATCCGCGCGCGGGCCGGGCCGTCGAGCCAGTCGGGCGCCTCCTCGATCACCGCGAGCAGCCGCGCGCCGAGCGCGACCATCGGCCGCATCAGCTCTTCGAGCGCGCTCGCCGCCCGGCCTGCGGCCTCGATCGTCGTGCCGTCCAGCGCCGCGGCCTCGGTCTCGATGCCGAAGCCCGCGTCCGCGGCGGTGGCGCGCGCCAGCACGACGCCGCGCACCGCGGCGAGCAGCGTCTCGACCGGCCCCATCGGCAGCGCCTCGGCGATGCGGCCGAGCCACTGGTCGGCGGGCAGCGCGTGCGCGGCCTGGACGATCGCGTCGAGCGCCAGCGCGCCGGGCTCGTCATAGGACAGCACGTCCGCCAGCCGCGCGGCGAGGCCACGCCGCCGGCCGCGGCCCGCGCGTTCGGGCCCCGCGATCCAGCGCCGGAGCTCGATCGCCTCCTGCCCGGTCAAGGCCGCCGCGAAGGTCGCGTCGGCGGCGTCGTGGAGGTGATGGCCTTCGTCGAAGACGATACGGCCGAGCGCGCGACCCTCGTCGCGCCGCCGCTCGGCGAGCAGCATGACCAGCGCGTGATTGGCGATGACGATGTCCGCCTCCTCGGCGCGGCGGACCGATCGCTCGATGAAGCATTTGCGGTAGTGCGG
>CAZZZX010000018.1:0-15441 GCA_964658585.1 uncultured Novosphingobium sp. | reverse complement strand
CAGCCCGCATAGACGCACTCGCCGCGCCGATCGGTGAGCGCGGTCGCGCCGGCGCGGCGGAACAGCGTGGTCAGCCAGCCCGGCAGATCGCCGCCGACCATGTCGCCGTCGCGCGTATAGGCCGCCCAGCGCGCGACCAGCTGCGCGAGGATCGCGGCGCGGCCCGCGAAGCCGCCATAGAGTGCATCCTCGAGATTGAGCAGGCAGAGATAATTCTCGCGCCCCTTGCGCACCGCGACCCTGGTCGCCTGTTCCGCCGGATCCGGGAACAGCCGCATCGTCTCGCGATCGAGCTGGCGCTGCAGCGCGCGGGTGTAGGTGGAGACCCAGACGGTGCCCTGCGCACGCTCGGCCCACAACGCGGCCGGCGCCAGATAGCCGAGCGTCTTGCCGATCCCGGTGCCGGCCTGCGCCAGCAGCAGCCGCGGCCGGCCTTCGGCGAGCCGCGGCGCGAAGGCGTGGGCGGCGGCGGCGGCATAGGCGCGCTGGCCGGGGCGCATCTCGGCATCCGCGCCGGTGAGCGCATCGAGCCGGTCGAGCGTCTCCTCTTCGCCCAGCACGACGGTGCGCGGCTGCGGGCGCGGCGCGACCTCCTGCCATTCGGGCAGGCGCGCGAACAGGCCGCGCTCGCTCTTCGCGGGCGGGGCGATCCGGGCGAGCGCGAGCTGCGCCCAGGGCCAGCGCAGACGGGCGAGCGCATGGGCAATGTCGAACGCGCCCGCACGCTTGCGCCAGGCCGGATCGGCGGGGGTGGCGAGCAGCGCGTCGGCGCAGGCGAGCAACGTCGCGGCCGCCTGCGCATCGTCGGCGGGCGGTGCGAGGCCGAGCGCGCGGGCGATCCCGGCGGGCGTCGGCACCGCGAAGCGCGCCGGATGGACGAACGCGAACAGTTCGAGCAGATCGAGCCCCGACAGCTCGGCATAGCCGATCCGCTGCCCGACCAGGGGCGCGCCGAGCAGCACCAGCGGCCGCTCGGCGGCGAGCGAGATCGCCTCGCCGCGCGCCAGCCCGCGGGTCGCGATCGTGCCGTCGTCGCCGCGCGTCGCGAGCCAGGTGCCGCCATGCGTCGCGTGCAGCGCGGCAGGGGGCAGGGGGAGCGCCATCGCGGTATCATAGCGCGATGCGAACGAAAGCGAAACGCGGGGGGTGCCGCCGTTCAACCGGGAGACAGCGAGGCGCGGCTAGGGGCGGCGCCGGGAGTATCGTTCCTTGCCGAGGCCCTGCCCATGACGCGTTCGCTGGTTGCCGTCCTTCTCGTCCTGTCCGCCGCGGGTGTCGCGTCCGCGCAGGAGCTGCCCGATCGCCCGATCCAGCGCGCCGAGGTGATCGCCACGGTCAGGCGCCAGTTCGCCAGGCTCGACGCCAATCACGACGGCGTCGTCACCCGCGCGGAGTTCGACGCCTATCGCGCGCACCAGGCGCCCGAGCCGCCGAACGTCAGCCCGTTCGAGCATATCGGCGGCCACTGGTTCGATCATGCCGATCCCAACGGCACCGGCCGCGTCACCGTGGCGATGGCGGCGCAGCACCCGCTCGAGCTGTTCGACATGGCCGACGTCAATCACGACGGCACGGTGAGCGTCGAGGAGCGGCGCGTGGCGCAGGCGATGGGTTCGCTGATGGGGCACTGAGAGCGGGAGGCGACGACCCCATCCGATGAGGTGCGGCCGTTCGACCTGCCCCGCCATGCCGAACTCGTGTCGGCATCCGCCGCGGGCCGCGCGCTGCGCTACCGTCGTGCGGGCAAAAGATCGCCGGACAGGCCATGACTCGTCGTGGCGCCGGCACGGCCGGGGATGCTGAGACAAGTTCGGCATGGCGATACCTTGCGACCGGTTGCGCCCCATTAGCAGTCGTTTCCTCACGTGCTATAAGGCGACCATGGCGCTGATCGCGGGGGAACAGTTTCCAGATAACGAGGCATGTTTAACATGCGTGCACGTTCTCACGGGTTCGCCAATCTACCTCGTCGCACGCGATGAAGATGGCCACTGGTAGTTCCTGTGTGATCGTCCGCACGACGGAGCGGATGCGCGCGTGATAGGGCTGGGCGAGGCAGCTTCCATTGAGCCCCGCCTGTCTTCGCTCGCACCGCTTGGACGCAATGCGACAATGCGTTTGCCAGCCTAAACGCCATGGCAGCTTTCACTACCTCCCGCGGTTCCCGGCAGCGATCGGTGCCGTGACCGAGCTGCCGTTCCGCTCCCGCCCCGTTGCGGACGTTCAGCTCTGTATGTCAGATACATAGAAATGGACATTCGGGAGGAGAAGGTGCTGCTATCGGCCGATCGCTATGGCCGTATAGCCATAGTTCGTCGCTCGGATGGCTTGTTCTGCCTGTATCGGCATTGGCTCTGGCCGCCCGAGACGCAGCGCACGCTTAGCGTTGGTCCTGTTCAAGACAGACGATGGACAGCGGACTACGAGGCTGCCCTGTATGACGACGCTGCTCCGCTACCCGGGATCTTTGGGACGATCGAGGATGCCGAGCGCGAAGCAATGCGGTTGCTTCAACGGGAGCCCAGCCACGAGTTCGCGGGTATGACTGTGGACGAACGCCTCTATGCGGCGGGGTTAGTTGATGAGTTCGGTGCTGCCGCGAGAGCCCGCGATCGAGACCGCATGATCGGCGTCTTGACGAAAGTGGCGCTTGAGGACGCCTCAGCAAGAGCCGATGCTATTCTCGCAGACCCTGCTCGCCTAGGCTACTAGCGTCCGCTTATCCTAGCTCATGACGGAAGGCGGACAGGCCGTTCTCCACCACCTCTCGCCGTTCGCGAGGCGCCGAGCGGACGATCGCTACCCCGGAACCGGACGGGTCGCTTGCGGGGAGGGAAGCGGACGGGCAGCAAGCGCCCCGTTGCCGCCATTGATGATCGACGGCTAATCTCCCGAAAGCGGCAGCCAATATCGCCGTCTGGAAAGGACAAGAGAGCAATGAGCCGAAGAACCGCGGGTCTGATCGGTTTTGCCAGTCTTTTCGGGGTCGCGATCATCGTGGCAAGCCAATCCGATCAGGGCTGCGGAAGATTAATCGGTAAAGGTGGTACGCTCGCTCCCCCTCCGCCGCCTTCGCTTCAATGTCACCACCTTTACGTTTTTGGGCACGATCTTCTGCGGTGAGCGGTCTGACAGCTAGACGCTTACGGTCGCCAAAAGCCGCCTGTCTCGAAACCACCACCTCCGGTCGTTCCCGTGCCGCCGAGCGGACGATCCGAGACGGAACCGGACGGACCGCCTGCGGGCGAGGGAGCGGACGGGCCGCAAGCACCCCACTTCCTGTCGTTTAGCTTTGTCGGTCGAGTAGCTCAAGGACGGTTCCCCATCCGATGAGCCGAGGCCCTTCCTGCAATCGCCAGCGTCGGCCCGCGTGCAAGTCTCGGGTCAGCGCAGGCCATGTCCAAAGGGTCATTTCGATGCTCGTCGCCTCTCCCGGAGTGAGCGATTGGCCTTCACCTAACTCTATCTCTCCCATGCACATTTCGCGGTCGCCTTCGCCGAAAAAGTTGTGGTTTGGCCGATACCGAACCGGCCCGCGAAGCGCGGCCTGACGCCCCCCGTCGCTGTGCGGGCAAAGCTCAATGCGGGCGCGGATGCGAACTTGATCGAGTTTCATTCGGCTATCCTGTCCAATTCTCCCGGAGGCGCGAGAGTGGCTGCTTTCCACCGCCTCCAGTCATCCAAAAACGCGTCACCCCGGTCCAACGCCGCCCAAGCGCTGCGGCCGACACATAAGGCGCGGCGCTCGTCCGAGCGTGGCGCCCGGAACGTGTCCGGGATGACGGAAAGGCGATCGGTTGTCCCGCCGCCGCCGCTTCACTATGCCGCCCTGCGATGACCGAACCCGTTCCCCCCGAACTGCGCGAAGCGGCGCTCGTCTCAAAAGCCTGGCCGTACGAGGAGGCGCGCAAGCTCATCAGGCGCTGGCCCGATGGCAAGCCGGATGGCGGCGCGGTGGTGTTCGAGACCGGCTACGGTCCCTCGGGGCTGCCGCACATCGGCACCTTCACCGAGGTCGCGCGCACATCGATGGTGCGCAACGCGCTCGCCGAGATGGCCGATCTGCCGACCCGGCTGATCGCGTTCAGCGACGATATGGACGGGATGCGCAAGGTGCCCGGCAACCTGCCCGAACAGGCGATGCTCGCGCGGCATCTCGATCAGCCGCTGTGCCGCGTGCCCGATCCGTTCGGCACGCACGACAGCTTCGCCGCGCACAACAATGCACGGCTGCGCAGCTTCCTCGATGCGTTCGGCTTCGATTATGAATTCCTTGCCGCCTCGACCGCCTACCCACAGGAGGGGCGCTTCGACGAGACGCTGCGCGCGATCCTGCGTCATTATGATGCGGTGATGGCGATCATGCTGCCGACACTGGGCGAGGAGCGGCGTCGCACCTATTCGCCGATCTTCCCGATCCACCCCGAGACCGGCAAGGTGTTGCAGGTGCCGATCGAGGTGGTGGACGCGGACGCCGGCATCGTCGCCTATGTCGATCCCGACACCGGCGTGCGGCGCGAGCAGTCGGTGCTCGGCGGGCAGGCCAAGGCGCAGTGGAAGGTCGACTGGGCGCTGCGCTGGGTCGCGCTCGGCGTCGATTACGAGATGGCGGGCAAGGATCTGATCGACAGCGTCACCCAATCGGGCCGGATCGCACGCGCGCTGGGCGCCAGGCCGCCCGAGGGCTTCAACTACGAGCTGTTCCTCGACGAGGACGGCGCCAAGATCAGCAAGACCAAGGGCAACGGCCTGACCATCGAGCAGTGGCTCGCCTATGCGCCGATCGAGAGCCTCGCCTTCTACATCTATCGCGAGCCCCGCAAGGCGCGCCAGCTCGGCATGAGCGTGATCCCGCGCGCGGTCGACGAATATCATCAGTTCCTCGCGGCCTATCCCGACCAGCCGATCGCGCAGCGGCTCGGCAACCCGGTCCACCACGTCCATCTCGGCCGGGTGCCGCGGATCGACATGCCGGTGAGCTATGCGCTGCTGCTCAACCTGGTCGGCGTCGCGGCGACCGACGACAAGGATCTGCTGTGGCGCTATGTCCGCCGCTACGCACCGCAGGCGAGCCCGCAGACGCATCCCGCGCTCGATGCGCTGCTCGGCCACGCGATCGTCTATTATCGCGATTTCATCGCGCCGACGCTCCGCCGTCGGGCACCCGACGCGCGCGAGGCGGCGGCACTCGCCGATCTGCTCGACCGCTTCGCGGCGCTGCCCGACGATGCGACGAGCGACACGATCCAGAACGAGGTGTTCGAGGCGGGCAAGGCAGCGGGGTTCGAGCCGCTACGCGATTGGTTCAAGGCGCTCTACGAGATCCTGCTGGGATCGAGCCAAGGGCCGCGGATGGGCAGCTTCGCGATGCTCTACGGCCTTGATAATACGCGTAAACTCATTTCAGAGGCGCTTTTGCGCACAGTGTGACATCTCGGCTACACCCCGAGGTTGCGATCGAGCGTTCAGCCCGCGGTCCACCCCCTTTCGGACTGGCCTGACGCGCCCGCAAGGGTTCGTCATTGCCGGCCGCGCCGCAGCTTCCGCACGGCGCGGCCACCGGCGGGGGTGGGCCGGTCCGGCGCGGCGCCGGCTCGACGGCCCATCGCCGGGCTCAAGCAAAGGGTGCCATGCGTTTTCTGTCCCGTACCGCGTACGCCGCCATGCTGCTGCTCGTATCCGCCCCCGTCATCGCGGCGAGCCCGCGCGACACGCTGATCCGTGCCGCCTTCTCGACCCGTGACAAGGCGACCGCGCTGGCACTCGTCACCGATGCGCTCGCCGAGGCCAGCGCCACGCTGGCGCGCAACCCCGGCGATCGCGAGGCCGCGCTCCAGCAGGCGCTGGCGACCGGCTATCGCGGCCAGCTCGAGCGCTCGGCGGGCGACGCCAAGACCGCGCACCAGGATTTCACCGCGCTCGCGCGGGCCGATCCGCGCAATGCCGAGGTCCAGGTGGCGCTCGCCGGATGGCACCTGACCGCGGTCGGCGAGCTCGGGCCGTTCCTGGCGCGCACCGTGATCGGCGCGAACCGCGACACCGGCTATGCCGCGCTCGATCGGGCGATGGCGCTGGGCGGCAACCGCGCCTTCTTCCCGGCCTATGCCGCACTGATCCGATTGCGGATCAATCCAAAGGATACCAAGACACCGCTCATGCTCATCGACAAGGCCGCCGCGGCCGCCGCACCGACCCCGATCGATCGCATCATGCAGCGCGCCGCCGCGCGCGTCGGCGTGGCGTTGCGCGCCGGGGACGATGCAGGCGCGCAGGCGCTGACCCGGCAGCAATTGCCGTTCGGGCAGGTCCACTAGCAGCAGGAGATCGCATGACCCGTACCGTCCTCGTCACCGGCGCGACCTCGGGCATCGGGGCGGCTGCCGCGCGCGCCTTCGCCGCCGCGGGATGGCAGGTGATCGCTACCGGGCGTCGCGCCGAGCGGCTCGATGCGCTCGCCGCCGAGATCGGCGGCGATGCGATCCACACCGCCGCGTTCGACGTCACCGACGAGACGGCGCGCGACACGGCGCTGGCGGCGCTGCCCGAGCGGTTCCGTGATATCGACCTGCTGGTCAACAATGCCGGACTGGCGCTCGGCACCGCGCCGGGGCAGTCGGCGGATATCGATCAGTGGAAGACGATGATCGACACCAACGTCGTCGCTTTGGTCTCGCTGACCCGCGCGCTGCTGCCCGGGCTGATCGCGCGCAAGGGTGCGATCATCAACCTGTCGTCGGTGGCGGCGACCTATCCCTATCCCGGCGGCAACGTCTATGGCGGCACCAAGGCGTTCGTCGCGCAGTTTTCGCTGGGGCTGCGATCGGACCTGCACGGGACCGGGGTGCGGGTGACCTCGATCGAGCCGGGCATGGTCGAGACCGAGTTCACCACGGTGCGCACCGGCGACAAGGCGGCATCCGACACGCTCTACAAGGGCGCGCACCCGATGACCGGCGACGACATCGCCGCGACCATGCTGTGGATCGCCGAGCTGCCGCCGCACCTCAACATCAACCGGCTCGAGCTGATGCCGGTGAGCCAGTCCTTCGCGGGCTTCCAAGTCGCGCGGGCGGACTGACGCGCGGCGTCGCCGGGCGCCTGCGCTACGCCTTCGCTTCGATCCGCACGAGCACCGTCCCCTCGGAGACCTGAGCGCCCTCGCTGGCCTTCAATTCGGCGACGGTGCCGTCGAACGGCGCGAGCAATGCCTGCTCCATCTTCATCGCCTCGATGACGACGAGCCGCTGGCCCTTGGCGACGGTCTCGCCCTCCGTGACCGCAACGGCGATGACGCGCCCGGGCATGGGGGCGAGGATGGCGCCGTCGCTGGCGGTGCCGGCGGCGGCGAGGCTCGCTCTCGTCCTGACGGAGAGTGCTTCCCCGGCATCGAAAACGACAATCCCATCGTCGGATGGTTCGGAAGACACGAAGCGATCCTGCCAGTTGCGCGGCAGCTCGGCCGCTTCGATCGCGCCATCGGTGGCGAATGCGACCCGATGCTCTTCGGGGGCATTGATGCGGAAGCCAGGGAGATCGATCCAGATTTGCCCGGGCCGCTTATGGGCCGCGGCGTCCCGATAGGTTCCGTAACCACTTAGCCCGTCACGGCCGCGCAGAATGAGCGCCGTGCCGGCGTCTTGTTTCAACGACGTTAGGATGGTCGCGGGATCGGCAAGCGCGGGCGTGTCGCCGATATATCCGGTCGTCGCCGTGCCGGAGGAAAAGCCGTCGCTCTCGAGCAATCGGGCGAGGAAGCCGGCATTGGTGCGGACCGGCCACACCTCGATCCCGCCGCACACCTCGGCGAGATCGGTTCGCGCCGTGTCGCGCGACGGCGCGTGGACGATCACTTTCGCGATCATCGGATCGTAGAACGGCGTGACGTCGTCGCCCTGGCCGACACCCGAATCGATCCGGACATCGATATCTGCGGGCGAGGGAATGATGAGATGATCCAGCCGCCCCGTCGACGGCAGGAACCCCGTCGCCGGATTCTCGGCATAGAGTCGCGCCTCGATCGCCCAGCCGTCGATCGCCAGCTCGTCCTGGCGCTTGGGCAGCGGTTCGCCCGAGGCGACACGGAGCTGCCACTCGACGAGATCCTGCCCGGTGATCGCCTCGGTGACGGGATGCTCGACCTGGAGCCGGGTGTTCATCTCCATGAACCAGATGCGGTCCGCGCGCAGGCCCTCGGACGCATCGGCGATGAACTCGATCGTGCCCGCGCCGACATAATCGACCGCCTGTGCCGCCTTGACCGCCGCCGCGCAGATCGCCTCCCGCGTCGCGGGGTCCATGCCGGGGGCGGGCGCCTCCTCGATCACCTTCTGGTGGCGGCGCTGGAGCGAGCAGTCGCGCTCGAACAAATGGACGACGTTGCCCAGCGTGTCGCCGAACACCTGGACCTCGATATGCCGGGGCGAGAGGATGTATTTCTCGATCAGCACGCGATCGTCGCCGAACGAGGCGGCGGCCTCGCGCTTGCAGCTTTCGAGCGCCTCGCCGAAGTCGGCCGACGCCTCGACGCGGCGCATCCCCTTGCCGCCGCCGCCCGCCACCGCCTTGACCAGCACCGGATAGCCGATCGCGTCGGCCTCGGCCCGCAGCCGCGCGGGCGTCTGGTCCGCGCCGAGATAGCCCGGCGTCACCGGCACGCCGGCGGCGATCATCCGCGCCTTGGCGGCATCCTTGAGCCCCATCGCGCGGATCGCTGCCGGCGGCGCGCCGACCCACACCAGACCCGCGGCGATCACGGCTTCCGCGAACTCGGCATTCTCGGAGAGGAAGCCATAGCCGGGGTGGAGCGCCTGCGCGCCGGTCTCGGCGGCGGCGGCGAGGATGCGGTCCTGCCGCAGATAGCTGTCGCGCGCCTGCGCGGTACCGATGCACACCGCCGCATCCGCCTCGCGCACGAACGGCATCGTCGCGTCGACGTCCGAATGCACCGCGATCGTGCGGATGCCCATGCGCCGCGCGGTCCGGATGATCCGCCGCGCGATCTCGCCGCGATTGGCGATGAGGAGGGATTGGATCAAAGGATATCCTCCCCGGAACGGGGAGGGGGACCATGCGAAGCATGGTGGAGGGGGGGCGGAACGAGCGCGGCGATCGAATCGGCGATGCCGGATACATCCCGGAGAATATCCGCTGCAGGCACCCGCATCACTTGATATCCGTTCTCCACCAGAAACCTCTCCCGTTCGTCGTCGCGCTGAGGTCTGCCGTCGGTATCATGGACCGCGCCGTCGACCTCGATGATCAGTCTCCTACCTACGCAACAAAAATCGACGACATAGGGGCCGACCGGATGCTGGCGCCTGAACTTTAGGCCGGTCGCCCTCCCACGGATGCGATTCCACAGCAGAACTTCCGGCAGGGTCATTCCACGTCTTTGCTCACGGGCGAGCGACACCTCGGGCCGCGCGAGCTGGCCGGCGCCCCCACCACCGCGCTTCGCGCGGTCCCCCTCCCCGTTCCGGGGAGGATTGTCGGGCGTCGCCGCGATCACATCCGGAACACGCCGAACTGGGCGCGCTCCGGGATCGGCGCGTTCAGTGTGGCGGCCAGCGCCAACCCCAGCACGTCGCGGGTCTGCGCGGGGTCGAGGATGCCGTCGTCCCACAGCCGGGCGGTCGCGTAATAGGGATTGCCCTCGTCCTCGTATTTCCGGCGGATCGGGGTCTTGAAGGCTTCGGCCTGTTCGGGCGTCCAGCTGTCGGCGTCGCGGTGGACCGTCGCCAGCACGCTCGCCGCCTGCTCGCCGCCCATCACGCTGATCCGCGCATTGGGCCAGGTGAACAGGAAGCGCGGCTGGTAGGCGCGGCCGCACATGCCGTAATTGCCCGCGCCGAAGCTGCCGCCGATCAGCACGGTGATCTTGGGCACGCTCGCGGTCGCCACCGCGGTGACGAGCTTGGCGCCGTGCTTGGCGATGCCTTCGGCCTCGTACTTGCCGCCGACCATGAAGCCCGAGATGTTCTGGAGGAACAGTAGCGGCACGCGACGCTGGCAGGCGAGCTCGATGAAATGCGCACCCTTCTGCGCGCTCTCGGAGAACAGTACGCCGTTGTTGGCGAGGATCGCGACCGGCATTCCCCAGATCCGCGCGAAGCCGCACACCAGCGTCGTGCCGTAGAGCGGCTTGAACTCGTGCAGCTCGGATCCGTCGACGAGCCGGGCGATGACCTCGTGGACGTCGTAGGGTGCGCGCACGTCCTGGGGCACGATGCCGTAGAGCTCGGCCGCATCGAACTTCGGCGGGCGCGGCTCGGTAAGCTCAATGTCGATCGCCTTCACGCGGTTGAGCGTCGCGACGATGTCGCGGACGATGAGCAGCGCGTGCTCGTCATTCTCGGCGACGTGATCGACGACGCCCGATTTGCGGCCGTGCGTCTCGGCGCCGCCCAGTTGCTCGGCCGAGATCACCTCGCCGGTCGCCGCCCTGACCAGCGGCGGCCCGGCGAGGAAGATCGTGCCCTGGTTGCGCACGATCACGGTCTCGTCGGACATTGCCGGCACGTAGGCGCCGCCCGCGGTGCAGCTGCCCATCACGCAGGCGATCTGCGCGATGCCCCGCGCCGACATCTGCGCCTGGTTGTAGAAGATGCGGCCGAAATGGTCGCGATCCGGGAAGACCTCGGCCTGGTGCGGCAGGTTGGCACCACCGCTGTCGACCAGATAGAGGCAAGGGAGCCGGTTCTCGAGCGCGATCTCCTGCGCGCGGAGATGCTTCTTGACCGTCATCGGAAAGTACGCGCCGCCCTTCACGGTCGGGTCGTTGGCGACGATCATGCATTCGCGGCCCGAGACGCGGCCGATGCCGGCGATCACGCCGGCGCCGGGGGCCTCGTCGCCATACAGGCCGTCGGCGGCGAGCTGGCCGATCTCGAGAAACGGCGAGCCGGGATCGAGCAGGCGATGGATGCGGTCGCGCGGCAGCAGCTTGCCGCGCGCGACGTGACGGTCGCGATGCGCCTGCGATCCGCCGAGCGCGGTCTGCGCGACCCTGGCGCGCAGATCCTCGGCCAGCGCGCGGTTGTGCGCGGCGTTGGTGGCGAATTGCTCGGAGGACGGATCGACCAGCGAGGTGAGGCGGGTCACTTCAAAATCCTCCCCGGAACGGGGAGGGCGACCGCGCCGAAGGCGTGGTGGAGGGGGCGTCGGTCGGAGCGGGACGCCCATGGCGAGCCCCCTTCCACCATGCTGCGCATGGTCCCCCGCCCGTGTCGGGGAGGATTTGAAGGGTTCCCCTCACTGCGCCCTCGGCACGTCGGCGCCGATCAGTTCGCGGCCGATCAACATGCGGCGGACCTCGTTGGTGCCCGCGCCGATGTCGAGCAGCTTGGCGTCGCGCCAGTAGCGCTCGACCGGCCAGTCCTTGGTGTAGCCCGCGCCGCCGAGCGCCTGGATCGCCTCGCCTGCGACGCGCACCGCATTCTCGGATGCGTAGAGGATCGCGCCCGCGGCATCGTGGCGCGTCGTCTTGCCGGCATCGCACGCCCTGGCGACCGCGTAGACATAGGCGCGCGCGGAGGACAGCGCGACCGCCATGTCCGCGACCTTGCCCTGCATGAGCTGGAAGCCGCCGATCGGTTGGCCGAACTGGCGGCGCTCGCGCAGATACGGCAGCACGGTGTCGAGGCACGCCTGCATGATGCCGAGCTGGATGCCCGACAGCACGACACGCTCGTAATCGAGCCCGCTCATCAGCACCTTCACCCCGCCGTCGAGCGGGCCCATCACCTGCGCGTCTCCGACGAAACAGTCGTCGAACACCAGCTCGGCGGTGGGCGATCCGCGCATCCCGACCTTGTCGATCTTCTGGCCGATCGAGAAGCCCGCGAACCCCTTTTCGATCAGGAAGGCGGTGATGCCCCGGGCGCCCGCGTCGGGCGTGGTCTTGGCATAGACCACCAGCGTGTCCGCATAGGGCGCGTTGGTGATCCAGAACTTGGTGCCGTTGAGCCGCCAGCCGCCCTCGACCCGGTCGGCCCGCGTCTTCATCGAGACGACGTCCGATCCGGCGCCAGCCTCCGACATGGCAAGGCTGCCGACATGATCGCCCGAGATCAGACCGGGCAGATATCTGGCCTTCTGATCGGGCGAACCCCAGCGGCGGATCTGGTTGACGCACAGGTTGGAATGCGCACCGTAGGAGAGGCCGACCGAAGCCGAGGCGCGGCTCACCTCCTCGACCGCGACGACATGCTCGAGATAGCCCAGGCCCAGCCCGCCGAAGTCCTCCTCCACCGTGATGCCGTGCAGGCCGAGCGCACCCATCTCGGGCCAGAGTGCGCGCGGGAAGCTGTCCTCGGCGTCGATCGCCGCGGCGATCGGCGCGATGCGCTCGGCCGCGAAGCGGCGCACGGTGTCGCGGATCGCGTCCGCCATCTCGCCCAGGCCGAAATCGAGCTCCGTCACCATCCCTCCGATGTTCCGATCTTGTCCGCGCGCGCTAGCAGCCGGGCCGGCGGCGGGCAAATCTCACGCCGGCTCCATCGCCGCGAGCAGGTCGTCGACGCCGACGCTCGCGAAGGTCGCGAAATTGTCGGAGACGCCGTAGGGCAACAGCAGCGTGCGATCGTGGACCACCGATCCGCAGCTGTAGACGACGTTGGGCACATAGCCGTCGCGCTCGCCGCGGCTCGGTTTGGCGAGCGGAAGCGGCGTGCGGGCGAGCACTCTCGACGGGTCGTCCCGGTCGAGCAGACATGCGCCCACGCTGTAGTTGCGCACCATGCCGACGCCGTGGGTAAGCACCAGCCAGCCTTCGTCGATCTCGATCGGCGCGCCGCAATTGCCCATCTGCACGAATTCCCACGGGTAGCGTGGCGCGATGAGCTTCTGCCCGCCCTCCCAATGATAGAGATCGTCGGAGGCGAGCAGCCAGATGTTTTCGGTATCCTGTCGGCCGAGCATCATGAAGCGGCCGCCGACCTTGCGCGGGAACAGCGCCATGCCCTTGGCGGTGGCCGCGGCGCCGGTCATCGTGCGCATCTCGAAGGTCTTGAAGCCGGTGCAGCGGAGCATCTCGCAGCGCGCGTCGCGACCGTCGAACGCGGTATAGGTACCGAGATACTCGATCTTGCCGTCATCCTCGACGAAGCGCGTCAGACGAAGATCCTCGATCCCCTGGCGCTGGCTCGGCGTGACCGGGAACAGCACGCTCTCGGACACGTCGCGGCTGCCCTCGCAGACGATCTTGAAGATCCCGTCGGCGGGATCGTCGCCCGCCTCGATCCGCGGCGAGATCGCCTGTGTGCTCGCCGGCTCGATCGCGAAGCCGTCCTCGCGGTTCCAGGAGCCGATGCGGAAGGTGACCGAGGAGACATGCCCCTCGCCGATGCCGCGCAGCGAGATCAGCAGCCGGATCGTGCCCGGTGCGACGCCCTTCTGATCGGGATGCAGCACCATGCTCGGATTGAACAGCGCCGCCGCCTCGAACGAATATTCCTCGCTGAAATAGGCGCCGAGCACGACCTCGACCTCGTGCGGCACGGTGGCGGGGCAGGTGACGGTTTCGCGGACCTGCGCGAAGCGACGTACCAGCAGCCCCTCGAGATCGCGGTGGCGATCGCCCAGTGCCGCGATCAGCAGATCGTGGCGCTCCCGGATCGCCTCCGCGTCGAGCGTGAGCACGCGGTCGACGATGTTCTGCATCCGGGGATGGGCATCGTTGCGGAATGCCTCCGGATAGGTCGCCTCGAACGGGCGGATCACGGTACGCGAGGGATCGGGACGGAGGTGCAGGCCGGAATGGGTCAAAAGGTCCGGGTCGTCCGTCATCGATCACTCTCCGCAAGGCGTGCGGGGCGCGAACGCGCGATCGGGCGAATGGGTGCGGGGTCGACCGGCACGATCGCCACAAGGATCGCCGTAGGGGATGCAGCCGTTCTGCCGGCGCGGATCGATCCTAGCCGAACGGCCGGTCCAGCGTGACGTGGCCTTCGCGCTTGAGCCGCTCGACCGCGCGCTTGACGTGCTCGCTGTCGCCGCGCGGCAGGATCAGCACCGCGTCGGGCGTCGCGACGACGATCAGGTTCTGGATGCCGATCGCGGCGACCAGCGGGCCTTCGGAGCGGATCAGGCAATTATGCGTGTCGAGCGCGACGACGTCCCCGAACTGCGTGTTGCCGAACTCGTCCTTGCGCGCGAATTCATGGAGTGCGTCCCAGCTGCCGATGTCCGACCAGCCCATCTCGACGGGCACGACCGCGACCTTGGACGCCTTCTCCATCACCGCATAATCGACCGAATCGGAAGGCGCCGCGGCGAACGCGACCGGATCGGGGTGGAGCCGCCGGCCCTCGGTGCGCCCGCGCTCGATCGCGCGGCGCGCGGCGCGTGCGATGTCGGGCGCGTGCGTCTCGAGCGCGGCCATGAAGGCTTCGGCGGTGAACAGGAAGATGCCGCCGTTCCAGGCGTAGCAGCCCTGGTCGAGATAATCCTGCGCGGTCGCGAGATCGGGCTTCTCGACGAAGCGCTCGACGCAATGCACGCCCGGCGCGATCACCGGACCGCGGCAGATATAGCCATAGCCGGTGTGCGGCGCGGTCGCCGCGATCCCGAAGGTTGCCAGCCAGCCATCCTCGACCGGGGGAATGGCCTGGGTGATCGCGGCGCGGAACGCGTCGACATCGGCGATGACGTGATCGCTCGGCATCACCAGCAGCAGCGCGTCCGGTGCGGCGGCGCAGGCGGCTAGTGCGATCGCGGCGGCGGTGTTGCGCGCGGTCGGCTCGAGGATGACGAGCGCGTCGGCGATCCCGATCTCGGCGAGCTGCGCCTCGACATCGTCGGCGTGCGCGGCGTTGGCGACCACGATCGGCGAGGCGAACCGATCGTCGCCGAGCGTGCGCGCCGCGGTCAGCTGGAGCATCGTCTCGTCATGGGTGAGCGCGAGCAGCTGCTTGGGGCGGCCCGAGCGCGACAGCGGCCACAGCCGCGTGCCCGATCCCCCGGACAGGATGACGGGGACGACGGGACGACGCTCGGTCATGCGGACGGTCTTTCTCTCGTTCGGGTCTGTCGCCCCGCTATCAGTCCGCGGCGGCGGCGTCTTGGGTTTCTACGTTGGGTTGGGGTTTGCCGATAGCAAGGTTGCCGCGCCAAGATCGTTGCTAGCAGCGAAATCTGCAGGGATTTCGCGGACTTTGCAGGGATGGTGAGTTTGGCTCGGGCCCTGATCGGTGCAATATCTGGCATTCTCCGGCCGATCGATGGCGCGGTGTCATGATCGCGGAGCAGGGAATTTCGCGGATGCGATGAGGGAATGTACGGTCGCAAGACAGAACCTTCGCCTACCTCTCGGCGACATTGGTTCGAGCGGCGTTCGATAAAGACCGTGTTACGAATGAAGTGTAATCAGATTGGATGTCGTTGAGAGCGTTTAGCAGGCTGTTGAAGAAGCAGTCGGACGGCGCGGAGCGTTAACTGCGGTGC
>CAZZZX010000017.1:0-16768 GCA_964658585.1 uncultured Novosphingobium sp. | reverse complement strand
CATTGGGCAAGGCGGCGCAGCGGCAGGATCCGGCAACACTTGGCCGGAGCATGCTCGAGCTTCGATTACCGCTGCGGGACATTCGGCGGCTCCGACCCTTCGTCCACCGCGAGTTGCCGAAGGCAGCCAGCAATGTTGCGGTGCTAGACCGGCTCGGCGCGGTGCTCGACGCCGTGCTTTGAAGGGGAGTGATCAGTGCAGAAGCCGCGCGCGCTCATCCTCAAGCAGATCGGGCTCGAGACGTTTCCGATGGTGACGGGCGGCAAGGGCGTCTACGTCATCGCGCCGCTGACGCCGCGCGCCGAATGGCCGGAGGTGAAGGATTTCGCCCACCGCCTGGCGCTTGCGGTCACACAGAGCGATCCTGCGAACTTCACTGCAGCGCTTCCCAAGGTCCAGCGCAAGGGTCGGATCTTCGTCGACTACCTGCGCAACCAGCGCGGCGCGACGGCTGTGATGCCCTATGCGGTGCGCGCACGCCCCGGTGCACCAGTCGCCGTGCCGATTAGCTGGGCGGAGATGAAGACCATCGATACTCCGGCGCATTGGCATGTCGGCGACGCCGCCGAGCTGCTCAAGCGCGCCAAATCCAGGGCGCTGTCCGGTTGGGGCCGTGCCGACCAGATGCTCCCGGACCTGTGAGCCCCATGAAGATCACGACCTACAATGTGAACGGGGTGAACGGCCGGCTGCCCGTCCTGCTGCGCTGGCTCGCGGAGGAGCAGCCTGACATCGTCTGTCTTCAGGGGTTGAAGGCGCCGCGGGAGAAGTTTCCGGAGAAAGCCATCCGCGAACTCGGCTATGATGTGATCTGGCATGGCCAGAACAGCTGGAACGGTGTCGCGATGCTCAGCCGCGTCGGCGACATCCACGAGACCCGCCGCGGCCTGCCGGACGATCCCGACCCTTCGCAAAGCCGCTATCTCGAGGCGGCGGTCAACGGCATCCTGGTCGCCGGACTGTACCTTCCGAACGGCAATCCCCGGCCCGGCCCAAAGTTCGAATATAAGCTCGCCTGGTTCGACGCGTTCATCACGCATGCGGCCGAGCTGATCGCAACGGGCGCGCCCGTTGTCCTCGCCGGCGACTTCAACGTAATGCCGACCGAGCGCGACGTCTACAAACCCGAACGCTGGCTGGACGATGCTTTGTTCGCGCCGGAGGTTCGCGCCGCCTATTTTCGCCTGCTCGACCAAGGCTGGACCGATGCTCTCCGAACGGTCCATCCCGACGAAACGATCTACACCTTCTTCGACTATTTCCGGGATGCCTATGCCCGCAACGCGGGCCTGCGCATCGAGCACCTGCTGCTGAGCCCTGGCCTTGCCGACCGGCTGGTCGATGCGCAGGTTGACCGCCATGTCCGCGGCCGGGAAAAGACCACCGACCAGGCGCGGACCTGGATCGAGCTCTCGGATAAGCCCAAGAAGCGCCGACGCACGGCCGCCGAATGACACCTGTCACCGATGGCTTTGCAGTCGCACATAGCGAGGCAGACGATTGCCCGCTCCCCGCCAGCGTCTTCGCAGCGGATGCGCAGACCGTCGCCAGGGCGCTGATCGGCGTGACATTGCTCGTAGACGGGATCGGCGGCCGGATCGTGGAGATCGAGGCCTATGAGGCGACCGATCCCGCGTCGCACAGCTATCGCGGCAAGACGCCCCGCAATGCCAGCATGTTCGCCCCCCCCGGCCGGGCCTATGTCTATCGGAGCTACGGCATCCATTGGTGCCTTAACTTCGTGTGCGGACCTGTTGCCGGCGGGGCGGTCCTGATCCGTGCGATCGAACCCTCGATCGGGGTCGAGACCATGATCGCGCGGCGCGGACATGCGGACGTGCGCCGCCTGTGCGCCGGGCCCGGGCGGCTATGTCAAGCGCTCGGCATAGACGGCAGCTTCGATGGTGTTCATCTCGATCGTCCGCCGTTCGCGCTGATGTGCGGCGCGCCAGCGGGCCCGATCGCGTGCGGACCACGGATCGGCATCACGCTCGGCAGCGACACGCTGTGGCGTTTCGGCCTGTCGGGATCGCCCTTTCTCAGCCGACCATTCCGCGAGCGCACCCCGGTCTGAAGCGCGCAGCCGACGCTGCGTTGTATGATCTCGGCGCCGATCTGACAGATTGATGGCGACGTTGGCAGAAGCTCGTCCGGCGAGACAATCCGAACATTCGAGAGCCCTGTGCGTTTGACGCACGATCCAACCGGGAGAGAGACCATGAAAACCATATTCTTCGGCGCCGCCACGTTGCTGTTCGTCGCGACAGGCGCGGTTGCCGAAACGCCCACAAAGTCCGAGTTCGTCGCAAAGGCCGGCGCGTCCGATACGTTCGAGATCGACTCCGCCCGACTGATGGTCACGTCGAAAAACCCGGCGATCAAGTCCTTCGCCACTCAGATGCTGACCGATCACACTAAGAGTACCAAGATGGTCCAGGCGGCTGCGAAAGCCGACCATGTCGCGCTGAAGAAGCCCGCATTGTCGATCGGCCAGCGGACCGATCTGACCGCGCTCAAGGCGGTGCCGGCCGGCAAGACCAAGGACGACCTCTACATCAAGCAGCAGAAGGCTGCCCACGACGACGCGCTGGCGCTGATGCAGGATTATGGCTCGAACGGGACCGCGCGCCACCTTAAGCTCGCTGCCGGCAAAATCGCGCCGGTAGTCGAGAAGCATCAGTCGATGCTCGCGACGATGTAGGATAAGAGACGGCGGCACTCTCGTCGGCCATCGCAAACAAGAAAGGCCGCCCGTCACGTGGACGAGCGGCCTTTTTCTTTTCGGCTTGGCCGATCAGGCGTGCGTCTTGCTCAATTCCTTGCGGACGGCATCGGTGCTCACCCCGACCTTCTTGACCAATGCTTCGAGCTCGGTCTTGCTGATGCCAAGCGCCGCGGTCCAATAGCGAACTTCGTAATCCTCGTGGACATTGATCCGCGAGGCATCCTGCGGACCGCGATCATTCGTGTTGTCGGCCATGACCAGTCTCCTTCTTCGCCAACAACAGACGAGATTCGAGGAGGTTCAGATCCACGTCCGCACCGCCGCGTCAGCTCGCGCCTCGCTGAAGGCGGTTAATGATGCGGAGCGAGGCCTCGTCCTTCTCGCTGCCGAACCAGCGCTCGATCGCGGCATCGAACGGCGGCTGGCCTTTCGCAACGTAGGCTGATCTCTTGACGGTACGTAGGCACCAAGAGACAAGCGAATACCGATAAGTGCCTAGGGGCTTCCGATGCCAATGATCACACCGCGATTTGGTATTGCGACCGTAGCGGCGTTGATCGTCACATGGATCGCACCCGCGAACTCCGAAACAGCCGTTCCGCTAGCCGCAGACCCCTTACGGCCAGAATACATACCGCCGATGTTGAGCGTTTTGCGAAGGTCTTCGCCGCGAGTAACGGGCGGCCGACCGCAGATCAGCTCCAAAAGGGATACTTAGATTCTGGTTCATACGGCGTTCGTGTCTTTACGCCGGACCGCATTATCGACGCCCGTCACCTGGCGGCTACAATCGCCTTGGATCCGTCGAAGTACCAACGGGCTATAAGCAAGTGCCTTCCACGGCTTGGTCAGGCTGAAGCGGATTTACATGCGATTTATTTGGCACTGCACGGATTGCTCCCTGACGAACCGCTTCCGCAAATCTATGTTGTTAAGGGTGCCGGCAATTCCGGAGGCACGGCGGGGCCGGGCGCTCAAGTGCTGGGCTTGGAAGTGCTCTGCTCGGTTGACCCGGACGCCGCAGGTTTCGAGCGCTCACTCCGCCGTTTTTTCGGCCATGAAACCGTCCACACCTTTCAGCACGATCCGAAAAATGCAGACCGGTCGCCGCTTCTGGCGGAAGCCCTCACTGAGGGCTCGACCGATTTCATTGCGGCGTTGGTGACAGGCCAAACACCTGAGCCTGCTCGTGCCGCCTGGGCCCGACCTCGCGAGGCTGAACTTTGGAGGATGTTCCGTGCGGATATCTTGGTCGCTGGCCCCGATGCAGCTAAGCGCTCGCCGTCGGCCGCAAGCGCTGCTACTCACAGATGGGTAGAGAACTACGGTTCAGCGCCGCCCGGTTGGCCATATGAGGTTGGCTACTGGATCGGGATGCGCGTATGGCAGAGCTACTATGACGCAGCTGTCGATAAACATGCTGCGATACGGGACATGCTGACGTGGGACGATCCTGAACTCATGCTCAAGAAAAGCCGTTACGCAGGCGGCAGCCCAGCCCCTTAGGATATTGCGCAAGGGTTTGCATTTGCACCGACGGCCGACCGACTATCAGATAAAAGGCCGGGCTGATGCAAAGGTCATTGTGCAATGTCGGCTTTCCAAGGGGCGTCCCCGAAACCTGCCTGTCTCGAATCCACCGGGCCCGGCGCTACGGGCCACGCGCCTTAGCAGCCCGACGCTGAAGTGTGATTTTGGAGGGCGTTGGTCAGGCCGGTCCAGATGAGATGGCGAGCCGCATGGCGCCGGTTCCGGCGTCAGTCTGTCCGATGAATAGGAAAAACGGCGCGTTTTCGGTTTGAACGATGAACAGGAAGGCCTGATGTGCTCCAGCGGCTTCTCTTGGTGTGTCGCATCCGAACAAGCGCGCATCAGGACACCGAGATTGAAGCCAGTGACTATCTCAAATCATTGGACGACGCACAGGCCAAGGCGGCCGTAGCTTAAATTAAGTATGGACGGCGGTGGCGCCAAGCCGGCGGGATCACACATCAATCCCGCCGGCGCCGGATGAATTATCAGGCTAGTTGACAGAGAATGTATCAGACCCCGTATATCGTTCAAACTCCTCTTGATATCGCTGCCCGATGCGGAGCTGTTCACCTTCTGGGAGATGCTCCTTTAGCTTCAGAAACCAGTTTCCTTCTTCTGAATAGACGTGGTGCATTACTGCACCTCGAATATGTTGGAGTTTGTCACGATAGTCCTCGCTCGAAGGGTCAAGCATTTCGAGCAGGCCCATTTCCATCTTTGCCGCGGACTGTTCCTGATACGCAAGTTCCGCGTGGCCTACCTGGTGATCAGCAGCTAAAGCAGGATACAAGGCAGCCTCTTCAGCAATTGAATGGCCGGTCAAAATAAAACCAAGCGCTTTTTGAGCGCCGATACGTTCGTCAGCATCCGCAGCCCTGTCTACGGCATCAAACGCCGCTTCAATCTGGCGGTGGTGCTCGAGCACCTTTGAAAGCCAGTCTCCAGGCGTGGCCGCTGCTTCAGCCTTTGCCCGCGCTTCCGCACGTGCTTCGTCGCTTTCGGGGGGAGTGATTGCGGCGATAGCCTTATCGAGAACAGACATAGTCAACCTCTCCAGCGTGGCCGCAGGATGCAGCCACTGTTAAAAAATCGTATTGAGCCCTAGTGTTCCCGCTGCTGCCTTCTCCACGCAGGCGCGCGAGTGCCCTTCGGTCAACACGGACCTTCTCGATAGATGCGCTGGCTTCGGAGACGCCCAGATATGCCATTGGTCCGGGTCGATCCGAGCTGATGGCGGCGGCGTTTCATCCATTTGTGCAATGTCCGCGCCTGCTATGGTACAAGAGAGAGGAACCCCGGTTTGCTTGCTGATGCTTTTGAACGTCCCCGATCGGCAGGTCGCTCTTGGGGTGGGGAAAGGGCCACGGCGGAGGACGGTAT
The DNA here is from genome assembly GCA_964658585.1 of uncultured Novosphingobium sp. Taxonomy (GTDB): domain Bacteria; phylum Pseudomonadota; class Alphaproteobacteria; order Sphingomonadales; family Sphingomonadaceae; genus Solisphingomonas. Next base: position 11,130 of record CAZZZX010000017.1, on the reverse strand, counting down.
GGCGTTGAGACCGGCAAGGATCAGCAAACCGATCGATGTTGGCCGAACCGCCATGGTGCTCGCCGCTGAGGACGATAGCGGACCGTTGCAGGTTCGCATCGGCTTGATGGCTTGGGAGCAGCTGCGGATGGCCCCGCCCTACCTTGATGATGAGGACCGCCGCGACGCTGCGCTTTTCGAGTTGGAGCAGCTATGTGTCCCCGAGCGGATAAGACGTATCGACGGCATGCGCGTCGTCGATGTGATGGCCGAGGATGTCGATGCGATCGTCGCGAGGCTTCAAGGGTGACGATCCCATGGACCAAGACGGTCGAGTTCTTTCAGTCGGGCGAGAGTCTGGGCGTCGTACGCGCTCACTTCACCCTGCGTGATGCCGTGACGCACTTTCTCACGTTGCCGCCAGAGGAACAGCAATACTGTGGCATCGGCGTTCATGAGGCGCTTCTGACCGAGATCGAAGGCATCCCCGCCGCGCTCGGTTTCCTTCGTCCACATGCGATCAGGACGCTGTCCGAAGACGCGAGCTACATTCCTTAGGCTACCGCCATGAGCTGTGAAGGGAAGGCTGTCGCCAACTCCAACGCTTCCTCGACCGGGGCGCCTAGCCACTGCTCGTGATCCTCCTGGTGCAGGATCACCGGGATCGCTTTGGGATGGACGGCGCCGACGATATGTCCCGCCGGGTCGCCATCATAGCCGGTCGTCAGGAACGAAAAGACAGCGCCGCCTTACATCGGTCGCCAGATACCGGCAAAGCAAAATACCGGCCACTGGGCAGCTTGAACATATACGGCTCTTTCTTGCCGGTCGCGGGATCGGGACCGACCCTCCATTCCTGAAACTCGGTCACAGGCACGAAACAGCGCCGTTCCGGGTCGGTTAGCGCTGATCGCCAGAACGGGCTCGCATAGTTGCGTACGTTGGTCACCGGCCTGCCCCGGAACGGGAAACCCCAGCTCATCACATCGAGCTGTCTGACGCCATTAGCTACGCGGACGACATAACCGGGCTTGCCGGGCGACACGTAGGTCTTCTCGACCTCCTTCCGGCATCCATCGATCGCTTGGCAGTAGTCGAGGTACTCGGCCTTGGTCGCCTTGATGGCGTAGAGATTGCATACGTCGCGAGAATGGCACGACAGAAGCCGCGCGCCGATGGTCGAACCTGGATCGGCAATCTGCCCTTAGGCCTTTTCTGTCTCGTCTCGAGCCAAACTCGCGGTGTTCTTCGCATGTCGATTTCGACCATCTAAACGGGGGGCGCGGTAAGGAACGTCGCGGGCGCTGTTTCGCTATGCTGTGGGCGGACGCGACGTCCGGCGCAAGGGACGATGGACATGGCGATACCAGAAGTGCGACATTGTATAGGATGCTCCTGCCCGATCACATTTGTCCCTTCGGCGTCCGAGCGAAGGCAATTGCCGAGGAACACGACTATTAGTTTAACGACCGGATCCTGCGGTCGCGGGAGGATGTCGATGAGTTCGAGGAGGAGCAGGGCGTCGATACGACCCCGCAGGTGTTCATTAACGGCGAACGGATCGGCAGCAGCGACGACCTCAAGCGGTTTCTTGCGGCATGAATGACGTGAGAAGCGAGAACGCCGGTACGGGGCTTTCGCGCGCGGCATCGGTGGGGATCGTGGCGGCGGCGCTGGGGTTCACCGCGGTGCTCGCCACGCGCAACGCACCCGATCCCTTCCATCCCCGTATTCGGCGCTGGTACAAGCGACTCGACAAGCCAAGCTATACACCGCCCGACCCGGTGTTCGGTGGCGTCTGGCCGGTCGTGGAGACCGGTCTAGCTGTCGGTGGCTACCGGCTGCTTCGAGAGGATGCCACCTTGTCGCGCAACCTGGCCGTGGGGTTATGGGTGCTCAACGTGGGGATGATCGGCGGCTGGACCGAGATTTTCTTTCGCCGGAAGGAGCTTGGGCCGAGCGCGGCGGCGTCGGCCGCGATGATGGCATCCGGCGCCGGCTATGTGGCTGCCGCTGCCCGGGTCGACCGGACGGCTGCGGTGACCGGGGTGCCGTATGTCGCCTGGTTAGGCTTCGCGACATTGCTTGCCGAGCGGATTTGGGAGCGGAACCGGGCGTCAGCGCCTTCCGCGTGATGAGCCTGACGGTGTGGCACGACGACGCGTGCCCATCCTGTGCTCGGAAAGTCGCGCTGATGCGGCGGTTCGACCGACGCAGCGCGATGAACTCGACACGGCGATCCACTCGCTCATTCTACCAGAAATCCTCCGCCGGTTTCATGATCCCGCCCGCAATCCCCATGACGCCCAACTGTGGATGACCTGCCACAACGCCTCGCTGCTGGAGGAGCTTGTTAAAGAGGAGGTGCTTTTCTGCACAAAGTCGACCAACGCACGCACTGAAGTCCATGCGCTACAGGATATTCAGGCGGTCCGGCGCGACAAAAACCTTTATCACAAGTATCTGGGCGGCAGCTACGGCGCCCTCCCCAAGATCGGATGAGCCGGCGACTGCGCCGTATCGTCCCGCAGCGCCGCCGTCTGTTCGTCGGCAGCGAGGGGTCCTCGGCTACGCGCCGCTCCTGCGGAGGCATGTCCCAGACGATGGCGGGGACAAGCGGCTTCGCCGCCGGTGCGTCCGAATCCTCGACGATCAGCGCCAGGCTCGCGTTCGCTCTGGCACCTCACCCCAAACCAAAGGTGGCGAGACACCCTCCCGTCGGCAGTAAAGCGGATCGGAAGCCTTCCACCGGCAGCGAAAGCCGGGCTGCTAAGGTCGATACTGACAGCTCCGAGGCGGAGATCAGGGTCGGCGACGACCAATTCTCGTGACCAGCACGGCGGTCGCGGATCAGATAACCGAGCCAGGCAGGTACGTGTTCGAGCATCTCAAATCTCCCCCTGCCCAAGCGCGTGAGAACATGTTCCGTTCACCGTGCGAGTGGAGACCGATCGAATTCGCGAAGGATGGAGGCGACGTTGGCGAACACGGCGATCGCCCCCGCCTCTTTCAGCTGCCTCTCGTCGAACGGCCCCGAGGTTACGCCCACTGTAGCGATACCGGCGCGTAGCGCGGCGTCCACGTCGTAGATCGTGTCGCCCACCACGATCGCATTCGACGGTTCGACGCTAGCCTTTACGAGCGCGACGCCAAATATGTCTGGCTCCGGCTTCGACGTCTCGACATCGTCGATGCTCGTCGCGGCGGTAATGAGCGACTTCACGCCCAGCAGTTCGACATAATGCTCGAGTTCGTCCTGCCTGGCCGAAGATGCCAGCACGACCTTACGCCCGCTTGCATGGACGCGCTCGAGCAGTTCGGCCGCGCCTTCGAACGCGCGAACATTGTCGAGATACATATCCTTGAAGTGATCCCCTTGTCGTGTGGAGATCCGCTTTCGGACGGCGTCGTCGACGTCCGGAAGAAGCTCGGGAACAAGCAAATCGCCCCCCTTGCCGATCTGGGCACGGATGTCGTCCAGCTCCTGAGGGTGCCCTTCCTCACCGAAGGCGAAGGCCCAGGCATTCACGTGCTGCTCGTTACTGTCGACCAGCGTGCCGTCGAGGTCGAAGAGAATCGCTTCGATCGTCATTTTGGTCCTATCGTATGTGGGAGAAGCTGAAACATCTACTCGGTGGCGATGTGTGCGCCGCCATGCTCCTCGAGGACCGCCCTGACGGCAGCGACATCTTCTCCGTCCGCAAGATCGACTGATACGGTGAGATTGCCGGCGAGAGCCGGATTACCCACCGGATCGACGCCCGGATGACCGCTTTCCGCATCGGCGCCATCCTCTTCGCTGCCCGCGCTGTTCTCATCGCTGTCGGGCGTGACGAAGATATCGCTGCGATCTATCTCATGCTCCTGCACGAGCTGCTCAATCGCCAGCTCGGCCTGACGCCGCGTCGAGAAGGATGCGGTGATTGTAGCACCTGCGGAAGTCGTCATCTGTCTCTCCTAGAGTTGTTGGCGCGATCAGGACTTCGGAAGGCCAGACGGAGCCCGCTTCTCGCCGACCTCGGCTTCGTCGGTGCCAGCCTGCTTCGGTTCGGCGCCTGCCGGATGCTTCTGCCCACCAACCCCGGCAGCGGCGGCCCCTTCAGTTTCCGCATCGTGCCCACCAAAATCCTTTTTGCCGTGGCTCGGTCCCGCAGCCTCGTCGACGTCGTCAGGGTGCGCCCCGCTGGCAGTGCTGTAGCTGGTAGCACCATCGCTCTCGTGCTCAGCCATCAACCAATGGTGCAACGCACCACCCTCGGGCCCGCCTTCGTCTTTCCACAGCGAATGTGCGCGGTCTCCCACGCGGTTTTCTCGTTCATCGCTCATGATGACACCTTCATGGTTGCGGCCACCGCTCCACACGACGGCGCACCGTCGGTCAAAGTTCTAGAGGTCCTTGCCGCTGGCCTTGTCCGGATACTTGTCGGGCGTCGTTGTACCGACATTCGGACGGTCCTCGACTTTCTCCTGCTTCTGCCCAGCGGGCGTGCCAGCATTTGGCTTGTCGGCGCCGGCTCGGACGTTGCTTCTATTGACCACGATCGCCTCCTATCGGCCCTGTCCGTCGCTGGTCCCGCCGGTTCCAGAAGTGCCGCCGGGTGAGCCCGGATCTTCGAGGGGAGACTTGCTGTCCGTTTCGGGCTCTTCGTCGCTGTCATCGGCAAGCTGACGCTGACCGGGAGCGACGTCCTCGTCTTCGCGGTCGAGAGTATCGCTCAGGTTGCGGGCCGATCCCTCCGGCTGGTTCTTAGTGTGAATGTTCTCGCGATTCATATCATTATCCTCGCGTTGCAGGCGGCCGGTATTCGAGGATGCTCACGCGTCCTTACCCGAGCCAGGCTCGGCCATGCCCTTGTGCAACGATGCGGTTACGCCGTGTGGAAGGATGTGCGCAGCTGCTGCCTGAATCTTGTTTTTCCAGCCAGAGACAATGTCGCCGCCGCCCTTCATCATCTGGGCCCAGCCGTCCTTGGCGACCTTGGCGGGATCGTCCTTCTTCGCCTGTCCGACGCTGGTGTCACCCATCCGCGCGCGATCGAAGAACTCGGTGTCGGTGGCGCCCGGCATCAGGTTGGTAATGGTGACGTGCTCGTAACCCTCATTCTCCAGCTCAGCGCGGATCGCGTCGGCGAAGCTGTCGACGAAGGCCTTGGTGCCGTTGTAGACAGCTTGGTAGGTGCCCGGCATGAAGCCGGCGATCGAGCCGGTGAACATCACCTTGCCCTCGCCCTGCGCCACCATCTGCTTGAGCACCTTCTGAACGAGATAGAGAGTGCCGACGATGTTGGTGTCGATCACATGCCGCCAGTCGGACGGCGACTGGTCGAGGAAGCCGTGGCCGAGGCCGTGCCCGGCGTTGGCGCAGAGCACGTCGACCTGCCTGCCATTGGTCGCTGCTAAGAGCTTGTCAACGCCCTCGAACGTCGACAGGTCGGCTTCGATCGACCTCACCTCCACGCCATGCTGCTGGACGTCGGCGCCAGCGCTGTTGATCAGCGGCTCGTTCGCCACGATCAGGACGTCATAACCGTCCTGCGCGGCGAGATGGGCGAGTTCGAATCCGATGCCCGTCGAGGCACCGGTGACGATAGCAAACTTGTCAGCCATGTCGTGTGTCCTATTCGGCGGCGATAGCGAGGCCGGGCTTCAGCACGACCTTGGTCACCTCGTTCTGGTTGTCGTGGAACATCTTGTAGCCGTCTGGCGCCTGCTCGAGCGGCAGCCGGTGCGAGATCAGGAAGTCGCTGTCGATCTTGCCCTCGAGGATCGCATTGAGCAGCGCCGGCATGTAATGCTGGACGTGGGTCTGGCCGGTTTTCAGCGTCAGCCCCTTCTCCATGAAGGCACCGAGCGGCCACTTGTCGACGAAGCCGCCATAGACAGCCGGCATCGAGATACGGCCGCCCTTGCGGCAGGCGAGGATCGCCTGGCGGTTGGCATGGATGCGATCGGTGCCAAGGAAGGTCGATTTCTTGATCTGGTCGAGCACGTTGTCGACGAAGAAGCCGTGCGCCTCGAGCCCGACGCTGTCGATGCAGGCATCAGGCCCGATTCCGCCGGTCATCTCCATCAGCGCCTCGTAGACCGCGCTTTCCTCGAAATTGATTGTCTCGGCCCCGAACTTCTTGGCGAGTTCAAGCCGATGCGGAAAGTGATCAATCGCGATCACGCGCTCGGCACCCATCAGGAAGGCCGACTGCACCGCGAACAGGCCTACCGGGCCGCAGCCCCATACCGCGATCGTGTCACCCGGCTCGATCTCGGCGAACTCGGCTGCCTGCCACCCCGTGGGGAGAATGTCCGAAAGGAACAGGACCTTGTCGTCCCCAATCCCGTCGGGGATGACGATCGGGCCAACGTCGCTGAACGGCACCCGGACATATTCGGCCTGGCCGCCGGCATAGCCGCCGGTCATGTGGCTGTAGCCGAACAAACCGGACATCGGCTGGCCGTAAAGGGTCTGGGCGATGTCCTGATTGTCAGCCGGGAGCCCGTTGTCGCAGGCGGAATATTGATGCTTGCCGCAATGATAGCAGGAGCCGCAGGCGATCGTGAACGGCACCACCACGCGCTGGCCCTTCTTCAGCGTCGACTTCGGTCCGGTTTCGACCACCTCTCCCATGAATTCATGGCCCAGGATGTCGCCCGACTGCATCGTCGGAATGTAACCATCATAGAGATGGAGATCGGATCCGCAGATCGCGGTGGACGTGACCTTGATGATCGCGTCGCGGGGGTTGAGGATCTCGGGATCGTCGACCGTATCGACGCGGACGTCGTGCTTGCCGTGCCAAGTGAGCGCGCGCATCAGGCCTTCTCCTCGTCAAGCTGCGTCTTGGTGCGCGATCCAGTAGCAATCTCGCCGGTCTCCATCAGTTGCTTGAAGCGACGCAGATCACGGCGCGCCTGAATCGCCGGTTCGCGCTGGAAGAGCTTGGCGACCAGCTTTCCAATCGTACCAGCAGGCGGATCGTAAGCAATCGTGGCGGTCACCACCGTGCCGCGCGCACCGGCGTCGCGGAATTCGACGCGCCCGGCATTGAGCACGTCAGCACCCTTCTCCGAGGTCCAGGCGATCAGTTCTCCCTCGCGCTCCTCAGTGATACGCGCGTCCCATTCGACCGTCTTGCCGGCCGGAGCTTTCACAACCCAGTGCGAGCGCGCGCCATCGATCACGTCGACCCGCACGACATTTTCCATGAAGCTCGCCAGATTCGAGAAATTGCGGAAATAAGCGAAGAGTTCGGCCGCGGGCCTATTGATCGTCACTGCGCGACCAACGATGTGATCTCCGCCAGGCTCGACGAGCATATCCGTTGCCGGATCGCGAGGGCGCGACTTGGCGGTCGTCGCGGGCGCGTCATCGCGTACCGCCGAGCGGGTGTCGTCCATCATGTCCTCCGAGACTCGAAACTCGACAACGGTCCGATCACCGTAGCCGTTCCCGGCCTGCTCCTCGCTTCGACGCAGCGTCACGTCACACGGCCGCATCCAAGTTAATCGCGCGAAAACAATATCTTAATCTGGATTAGACCTCGCACGAAGTGGGAACGACCCGGCGCCGAGCGTGTTCAGCCGCATGTGAACGGCGACGTCTAGCGGTCCCTCCGTCCCGCGGAATCAATGCAGTCCTCGCGGTGGTGATCGACGATCGGTATCTGATCTCGAACGATCAGTCACCGGAAGCCTTCGAAAGCGCTCTACGGAAGATCGCGGCAGAGCTGGCACCCGTCGCCTGAAGGATCGCGGTGAGGGCGCCGCCGTCACGTTTGGCAAGTCATCCTCACGCTACGCCGCTTTCGCCAGGACTTCGAAGCCGCTACCGCGGATCGGCGCTCTCAACGAGACGGCGGCTCGGCCATCTCGACAACCGAGACGGTAAGAAGGATCGGCGGCTCTCCGCCCAGCCGCCCTCACGAACTCAAGCTAGGCGATCCGGTGGATATCGGCCTCGAACTCCGCATACGTCTCGATCGCCAACTCGCTGTCGATCGTATCGAGGTCAGGGTTCAGCATATGCGTCAGCGCTTCCGCGGTAATGAGGAACTCGACAAGACCGATATCCACCGGAGAAGGCGACGCTGTTCCGCTCGCCACCCAATATCCGTCGCTGCGTTCAAACCTCACGTTAGATCGTGCCATGCGCCTCACCTCCGACGGCTTGCGGGTACCTTGACGGTCACCTCGATGCTCCGCTCGTCAAGCAGCAAGTCCTTAGGCAGCGATCCCATCGTCATCGAAGCCGAGCCGTTTCTTGCGCGGCGAAGCCTTCCGGCTCAAGCATGGCGCATGCATAAAGCCGTCTTCCTCGCCCTCCTGTCCCTGCCCGGCACTCTTGTGGCTCAGTCGATCCAGACGGGCCGCTGAGATGTTACATCGGCCGCGGTCCATCTTGTCATTCCCGGAGCACCTGCATTGCTGGTTCGTATGATGAAGTAAAAGTCGAAGAGCGAGCGCAAATGCATCTCGTCTAAGCTCGCAACTACTGGCGTTGCCGTGCTTCTTGCGCCCGATCCGAAGGCACAATGCCATATCGACGCCGAGCAGATAGCCGGTGGCCGATACAGCCAGGCGCTAACCTGTCCGCAAAAGCAGGGTCCGCCAATCAGGATCACGCGAACCGGGACCTATGATGCGTCGGGCTTCGCCGGACGGCTCGACATGGGCTGGCAGACGCCAAAAGGCGCAATGCGCATAACCCTCGATCAGAAAGCGATACATGGCGCCGGCCGGTGTTAGGCCGAACCGCCTCCCGGACACTGGAAAAGCGACCCGGTCTCGCGAAATGAACTCTCTGGAATCTCGACGGTTTCACCGTGGAGAGGAGACAGATCATGGCTGATGACAAGACGATCAGGGGTCCGCAGGACACATCGCGGATCAATACCCACGAGGACTATGAGGTCGCCTACTGGACGAAGAAATTCGGCGTGACCAAGGCCGAACTCGAAGCCGCCGTCAGCAAGGCTGGCGTGAGCGCAGATGCGGTCGCCAGGGAGCTCGGGAAAGCACACGCCTGACCTCAAACCCGGTCCATGAAAAAGGGCCGCCCCTGCGGAACGGCCCCTCCATTGTCAGCCGCTTCGGCAAGCGGCCCGGCGCGACTATTTCTGCTCGCATCAACGAGCCGGTCGCCGTTGGTGCCTCAGGCGCCGATCACTCCGATGGAGCTGTCGAAACCCGTGATGTGCCGGCCGAGCGGCATAAGACAATGAGACATTCGACCACCTCCTTTCATACTGGTGAACTCACGCCCAATGTGGGTTCCGTCGCGCGGATGCAAAGATCCGGGCCGCCATCAAGTGTCGGCTGCGAAGCGGTAACTGGCCTGCTTGAGGCCGAGCGCGCGATAGAAACCATTGGCGTTGCGAACCTCGATATCGCTCATCGCTTCGACGGCTTGAACCTTTCGCTTTCTGAATTCCGACAGTGCCATTTCGTAGAGCGCGCGACCGATCCCACGCCTGCGATTGTCCTCGTCCACCGCAATCATCGTGATTCGCGCCATCCCTGCGCCCTGAATCGTCGGTACGATATGCCAAGCCAGGCATCCCACGACACCGCCGCTATCAGCGACCCATATCGGCTCCTTGCGCGTCGCCGCCGCCGTGATGACACGCTTCATATCGGCCGCGCTGCGGTCGAAACCAACGGATGCGAGCAGGTTTCGAAGAGCATCGGCATCGGCCGGCCGTGCAAATCTGATCGCTAGCTCCGGCTCAGGTACAGCCTTCGGTTCGAGCTCCGGTTCAGGAGCGCGCTGGCGCGTTAGGCGCTTTTCAGAACCCTGCCGCTTGGCACGTGCCGGTTCGACAGGCTCGACGTCTGCCGGAAGCGTTCGTTGCGTCCCTTGCCCGGTCGAAGCGCGCGATGACGTACGCCAACGGGGGCGAATAGCCGACGCTGTATCCTCGTCCGCCGGCGGGGCATCCCGTGATGGCTCCGGCTTCGAACGCGCCGGCGTGCCCTTGGCGGACGCCGCCCATGTCGACACCTCGCCCTTGCGGAGAAAGTCCGCAATCTGGTCGGCGGTGGCGGTCAGGCCGTTGTCGTCCACTCCGAAGAGCGATTTCCCGGATGCGTCGGCCAAGCCGAACAAACCAAAATCGCCGACGCCCGGTTTGCGTCTGCGCGACTTAATGAGCTTCAGCCCACGGTGACTGGCAGCTTCGCGAAGGTCTTCGTCGGTAAGCGCCATTCCTGCTCCGCCGTCTAGCTGGTTTCCAGCGCCGTATAGACCGCCATCAGATGGCTCGCCGCCGAAGCCTTGGCGCGGGGTGAGCGGATCGTCGCCTCGTTTGTGTCGTGCAGCAAGGTGAGCATGTCCAGTATCTCGGCCTGTGGCATACCCTGCTCGCGCAGATGGGTCGCCATGAGCGTCAGCAGATTGGCCCAGAGCGTGATCGCGCCCTCTCCGAATGCAATGGCGTCGTCACCAGCCGGGATCTCGCCCCCGAATAGCGCGCCGCGGTCAGGCACGTTTGCGCGCCGGCGCCTTGGTTGCTGATTTGGCGGCTTCCTTCTTGGCGGGAGCCGCCTTCTTTGCCGCCGGCTTCCTCGCGGGCGCCTTTGCGCCACCGCCCGCTCCGCTCCCCCCGCCGGTTCCAAGGGACTTCTTGAGCGCCGCCATCAGGTCGACGACGTTGCTGCCGCGCGGATCGCTGCCCTTGTCGTCCTCGATGGTGATCGTCTTGCCCTTTTTCTTACGCTCGATCAGATCCTTCAATGCATCGACATAGCGGTCGTGGAACTCGCTCGCATCGAACTTGCCGGTCTTCTTGTCGATCAAGGTCTGCGCGAGATCGAGCAGGTCGTCATCGGGCTTGGTGTCGCCGATTTCGCGAAAATAGCTCGCTGCCTTATGCACCTCGTCGGCATAGCGGAGCGTCTCCATCACGAGACCGCGCCCGCACGCCTTGATGCTGACGACATATTCGCGGCCGCGCATGGCCAGCTGGCCAAGCCCGATCTTGTGGCTGCGCTTCAAGGCCTCGCGCAGCACGACGAAGGCCTCCTCGGCAAGATCGTCGGCAGGCACTACATAGTAAGGCTTGTCGAAATAGATCGCATCGATCTCGTGGCTGTCGACGAACTGGGTGAGCTCGAGTGTCTTCTTGCTCTCGAGCTTGACGCCCTCGATCTCCTTCTCGT
>CAZZZX010000016.1:0-17217 GCA_964658585.1 uncultured Novosphingobium sp. | reverse complement strand
TCCACGCTGGCGGCCGCGGCCGCGACCGCTTCGGGGTCCGACACGTCGAGCGCGAGCGGCGCTACCCGGTTATCGACCAATTGCGCGGTTTGCTTCGCGCCAGCCAAATCCCGGTCGGCCGCGATCACGCGATCAACACCGCGCGCGACAAGCTCGAGCACGAGAGCACGGCCGATGCCGCTGGCCGCACCGGTCACGACTACCGGTCCGCAGAAAAGAGGGTCCGACGCCACGCCTATAGCGTCTCGACCATCAGGCCGCCCGCGATCGGGCGCCCGAAGGCATAAGCCGAAATGATCGGATTGATATACTCACGAACATAAGACACGCGGCCGTCGCGAATGTCGTACCGGAAGACGTAGCGGTTCCGATAGCGCTTGCCGTCGGGCATCGTCATGTCGCCCCGCTGTTCTATGAAGAGGCGGCTCCCGTCACCGAGAACGGAAATCTCGACATCTTCGGGTGGTTCAACCTTTATACCAACTCCGGACGTTGCCCGCCAAAAGCCGATCACATCCGCGCGTCCGACGAAGCGCCGATACGTGCCGGCCTCGGTCGATCCAGACTCACTGAAGGGCATCTCGTAAATAACGTCGTCTGTAACGGCATCAGCCAATGCGGCCATGTCTGCCTTGGCAACAGCCTTAAAAAACATGCGCACGGCCGCCTTAGCACGCGCTCGGGCCTCCGGGTCGTCGCCCGTCTCATCCGCTCCCCGTAGAAGCTCAGCCAAAGTCATTTCATCGTCGTCCTCTGGTCTAAGGTTGGACCAATATCGTTTGTGGCTGGTTCGGTCAACGATTCGCTGATCGTTTGCATCACGCGCCACGCCGTGCTCGCCGCTTTGGCGAGGCAGCCGAAATAAAGCGGGCCATCGCCACCCTCGGCGCCGCCGGCAGCTCCACCGACCGCAAAAAGATTGGGGAACAACGAGCCTTCCGCCGTGCGCACACGTGAGCGTGAACCAACCGCAATTCCGCTCATCGTATAGGTTATGCCGGCGGCGGCAGGGGCAGCCGCGAACGGCGGCACCAGCAGCGGCAACATCTCGCCAGCAATGCTCAGTCCGTTGCGGCATCAGTGCCGCAACTAAACCGGTAGCAATCGCTTCATTGTAATGCTCGACCTCCCGCCGGAGACCAACAGAGTCGATGCCGGCGAGCGCTGCGAGGCTTTCCAGCGTATCGGCTCGGTAGAGGGTAGCGCCGCGATCATCGAGCAACGGATTAGGTGCCATGAATCGAGCGCGGCCGGGACCTTGCCAGATCCGGTGGTCCCAGATGACGGTGGCTGAGGCGGGATTTGCCAGCGCCGCGATCCGGTTGGCGATATGGATGCCGCCGCGCCCCTCGTCACAGAAGCGACTGCCATCTGGTGTGACGACGAGCCCGTGTCGCGCCAGCTCGTCGAGAAAGGGATAGAAGCGCAAATCCTCCCGCGCCAGTGCATCGCGCGAGACGACATGGCCATAGAACCCGCTCTGATCGCGCTCAATCATACCTCCGATCATGGCGACCATCGCGCGGCCATCGCCCTAACCGGTCAGTCCGTTGCGCTGGACCAGCCGGGAGGGATCGGGCGAGATCGATCCGCCCACCATTCCGCTATTATGTTGAACGCCGCCATCGGCGATAACGATTGCCCGCGCGGCCGCGACAAAGCCCTCACCGGCGACTCCGCAAACGCGGCCGCCTGCGCCACGCAACAACCGCTGGACGCGATGGCCTCGCACCAACCGGCGACTGCTCCCGGAGAGCCAGCGTGCAAGATCGCGTAACGGCGCGTCCCCGCCGCGTCCGCCATCCGTTGCCAGTGCGCCCCGGCGCCGGGGGAGCAAGCACGAAGCGCTGGTGGGGATCGGGCGTCGCCCGGATGAAGCGGACACCATGGGCTTGCAGCCAGCGGATCGCGGGCATGACATCACGCGCGATCGCGTAGATGAGTTCCCCATTGCCGCCGTCGCCTCGCGCGCGTTTCATCGATCGCTCGAGTGTCTCCGGCTCAGTGCCGGCGCGCGCAAGGCGCAATGGAATACGGCGCCGGTGAGTCGGCTCGGACAGATATAGGTCTCCTCGGTCGACGCTTCGAGGACACCCGGGGCACGCAATCGGAAAGCGCGCGACAAATCGAATCGCAAAATAGGATGTTTCGGGAATTGTCATCTCCTGCTCCGGGTAGATCTTTATTACCGATCCGCTAGCCCGACGATCGGAGCACCATGTCGGGAGCTAAAATAGCGAATGGCTCTAGCGCGAGACTTTTTATCGATGGCCTCGAGGGTCGCGGGCGCTTGCGCACATGATAACGAGGCGTCAGGAGAGCTAACTATGGCCCAGACCTTCGCTCAGTCGGATCGTGACATCATTTCTTTGTTCAAGCCGAGCCGTCAGGTGCGGGCGTTCGAAGAGGTAATGCGGCAGATCCGCACGCTTCTGGCGGACGGCCGTCTGGCGCCCGGCGACAAACTGCCACCCGAGCGTGAGCTTGCGGCGCGTTTGTCCGTCAGCCGGAACACCGTCCGGGAAGCTCTACGTACGTTGGAGATCAGCGGGGTCATCATGCTGCGGCGCGGCCCACGCGGGGGCGCTTTCATCCTTGATCCCGATGCCGCGCGGTCAGCCGGGATGTTGGGTCGGTCCTTGCAATTCACCGATGTCGCGGTCGCCGACATCACGCAAGCGATGCGCGCAATCACAATGATGCTGCTAGATACCGCCATGCCTGTTATCGACGAGACCGGTTTCGACGCGCTCAACGCAAATATTGCGCGAGCGAGCGCCACCAGCGAACCTGCCGAGCGGTCCGCTACGATAATTCGCTTCTATGCTGAGCTTGCGGCCATCACCGGCAACCCGATCCTGATCGATCTTGCCGAATCGCTATGCGAAATCCTCAACTCATGGGTTCAACGTCTAGGGTCTTTAGGTAGCGACAACGTGCTCGAGTCGCGTCGTACAATCGTCGCGTGCATGCGGGCACGTGACCTCGACGGCGCCAAGCGCGAACTCGATCGCTATCTCGATGCGCTACACACCAAATGGCTCGCGGGCGAACGAAGCTGAGTCACGACGCGAACGCCGCGGGTGGCGCGACGCTGCGGACGATAGCGGAATCGAGCGCCTCATAGTCATGATAGCCAATGGTCGCATATAATTCCGCGCGGGTCTGCATGCGTTCGATCGCGCTCGCTGTGCTGCCGTCACGCGCGATCGTCGCATACAGCTCGCCTTGCGCCTTGTTAGCGACGCGCAGCGACGACACTGGCCAGATGACGATGCTCAGCCCCATCTTCTCGAAGTGTTCGGCGGTATAGAAGGGCGTTCTGCCAAATTCGGTCATGTTCGCCAGCAACGGAATGGGCACCTCCGCGGCAAAGCGGGAGAACATATCGTGCGAGGTGAGCGCTTCAGGGAAAACCACGTCCGCACCCGCCTCGACATAGAGCTTTGCGCGTTCGATCGCTGACTCGATCCCTTCACTCGCGACGGCGTCGGTACGCGCTACGATCAACATCTCCCGCCGTGCGCGGCGCGCGGCTGCGACCTTGGCAGCCATGTCAGTGGGCGAGACCAGCCGCTTGTCATTAAGATGGCCGCATTTTTTCGGTAAAATCTGATCCTCGATCTGGATCGCGGCCGCGCCAGCATCCTCGAAAGCGCGCACGGTTTGCATGACGTTGAGCACTTCGCCATAGCCGGTGTCGCCATCGACCAGCACGGGCAGGTCGGTTGCACGGACGATCTGACGAATGAAAAAGCAGACATCCTCAACGGAAATGATCCCGAGGTCGGGTAGTCCCATCGACGCGCTCATCGCTGCGCCGGAAAGATAAAGGGTCTCGAAGCCCGCGGCGCGCGCCTGGAGAGCGGCGTGGCCATTGTGGGCTCCTGGCATCCGGACGATTGTCTTGCTGGCGAGCATTGTACGGAGCCGGCCTACCCTTGAGGGCGTCCCAGCGGCAGGGATAAGCGCGGTCATCGGGATTCTTTCAGAAGGTGATGGTTGATGGGTCGCGGAAGCCCAGCGTCTCGAAGACGGGGCTGTCGGAAACGTGGAGCAATACTCCCTCTCCCGCTGCAGCCAATTCGAAATCGGTCCAGCTTGGCACCACCGCGACATCACCGCGCTCAAGGCAGATCGTACCGAGCTGTTCGGTAGTGAAGTCGACCTGTCCATCGACGACGACGAGCAGACGGTTATCGATAGCTGCGGAACGCTTTTCGCAATCGGCGCCTAAATACCCAACCATTTCGAGTTTCATCGTCGGCAGGTGTTCGTTTCCGACCGCGATCGCCGCCGCCCGCCTGGCGCCAATCGCTTCCCTCCCCCTGATACGCAACGGTGATTCCGACGTGCGCGAGGTCGGCGTTTCCAGCGTTTCCGGGTGATGCTGGAAAAAAATATTCTCAAGTTTCTGGACGAGAGGCACATCGAGGATATCGATCCAGAAGCCTGGTCCGTCACTGTGGTTGGCATGGCCATGCCAATGCCACTGCGGCGTCAGCACCACGTCGCCGGGCGCCATGTCGATCGCCACGCCGTTGACCAACGTAACCATGCCGGGCCCTGCATCGAGTACGACCCGCATGGCATTAGGGGTGTGGCGATGCGAGCGAGCCGTTTCGCCAGCCAGCACTAACTGATAGGCGGCAACCATCGTCGCGCAGCTCGGATAGAAATTGTCCGGGACGGGGTTTGCCAAAATCAGGTTGCGGCGTTCCGCGAACTCCGGCGACACGAACGATGTCGCTTGATCGAGCGCGTCCCGGGCGCTGCGCGCTCGCCAAACGGCTGGGATGAAAGCACGTTTGGGTGTTGGCCACATCTGCGGCTCGCGCTTCTTCCAGCCCGGCTCCATGCCGAGCGTCATGAGTTTCTCGAGGAAGCCGGGCGGCGGCGTCATTGCCTCTAACCCAGTCATGATGTCTCCTCTTTCGCCTTACGCTCGACATGCCAGACGGAATGATCACCGCCGGCATCGGCCTCTACTGGCACCTCGAGCGCGCCGACCTGTTCGATGCTGAGGAGGACCGTGTCGCCGGCTTCGATTGGGCCAACGCCGGCCGGCGTCCCGCTGGCAATGATGTCGCCAGGCTCGAGAGTCATGACGGAGGAGGCCATGGCGACCATCTCACCGATACCGACGATCAAGTCACGCGTATTGGCCCGTTGGCGTTCTTGGCCGTTGACTGACAGAACCAGGTCGAGCGCGTCCCATCCGGTAACGGCGTCGGCCGTCACGATCCACGGTCCGATCGGGCAGAAAGTGTCGAAGGACTTGCGCATGACGCGTTCTTCCTGGCCACGGATCACTATATCCATCAGGCAGGTGAAGCCAAAGATGTGCCGTGCGGCATCAGACGCCGCGATGTTGCGACCGCCCGAACCGATGATGATGCCAAGCTCACCTTCATGATGGATCTCGCGACCTGCTATCGGTGGCAGCTTGATAGCGTCTTCGGGCCCCGACAGGCTGGATGCGGACTTCAGAAAGAACCCTTGGCCCCTTGCGTTGGTCCGGGAGACGAGTTTGTCACCCATTTCTGCGATATGAGCATGATAGTTGGCCGGGAAAGCGATCACTTTGTTAGGCCAGCGAAGGGGTGGGTCGAGGCGGATCGTATCAAGCTGCACCACGGGTCGCTCCGCGACGGCCCGATCTATAGCTACCTGGTCCCACAGCTCGATCAACTTTACGGTATGCACTGGCGGGAAGAAGCCGGGCGCGATCCCGGCGAGGTCTGTCAGATCGACAACACCCTCATCGGTGAGGATGCCGACATGGCCATCGTTGAAGGCGACAATTCTCATGCCGCCTGTTCCGTGTCGTGGACGGCCTTGGTTGCGGCACCACGCACCACCGCGATGATCGCCGCCGCATCAGAGGGATTCTCCGCGCCACGCCATGCAACATGGCCATCGGGCCGGACTAGCACCAAGGGATACTTATCGTAGGCCTCGACCACGGCAGGCTCCTCGATCGAACAGACGGTCAGCGGCACCTGTTCCCGGGCGGCGGCATCTACGAGGGTGCTCGCAGACGGTGCGTTCGGGCCAAGACGCATCAGTACCCACTCGCGACCGAACAGGTCGAGCGTCGAGCGGCCGTCCGCGAGCCACACATGAGGCGCCCGCCCCCCGGGCCGAGATGTCTGCGTGTAAGTCGCGGTGGCGAGCGCTGGCGTGGGTGTCCCGTCATAGACGATCACCGGAGACGCATCATAGCGATAGCCCAGATGAATGCCGATCGTATACCACTCCCGCTTCATCATGTTGCCATACCATTTGCCGTATTCGTGGCGGGCGGCATCGCCGGCCGGGCCAGGCTGGAAGGCCTCAGCGGGCGGCGGCGTCTTACGAGGCGTAAGCATGTATTTTAGATTGATACTTGATTCAGTGACATTGCGCTCCGCCACTGGCTTACGCTCGGCGGTGTAGGATTCGAGCAGACCGGACGCGCCCCAGCCCTCGATCATCGCGGCCAGTTTCCAGCTTAGGTCGACCGCATCGCCGATACCGGTGTTCATACCAAACCCGCCGGTTGGCGACATGAGATGCGCTGCGTCCCCAGCGATATAGACGC
Organism: uncultured Novosphingobium sp.; assembly: GCA_964658585.1. Taxonomy (GTDB): domain Bacteria; phylum Pseudomonadota; class Alphaproteobacteria; order Sphingomonadales; family Sphingomonadaceae; genus Solisphingomonas. The sequence continues at coordinate 10,634 of CAZZZX010000016.1, read as the reverse complement.
GACCCGAACCGAAACGCTCGGCGACAAGTTCGCGTCGCACCCACGGCATGATCGACTCGATCTCGAAGTCGATGGGGACGCCCGCTGCGCGCTGGACAAGCGCGTGAATTTCTTCCTCGCTGATGTCCTTCTTTTCTTCCGATCCCACCAAAGACATGCGCCAACGATCCTTGCCGTTGATCGCGACGATAGTGAGCCAAGTCCCCTCAGGTCCGATGAAGATGAAACGATAGGCCAACCCCTTGTCGTGCAGCTTCGGCAGGTCGGCGCAGCGGAAGATGACGTTGGTCGTATAAGTGAGGACAGGTTTGCCAACCATTTTAATGCCCAGCCGCTCACGTACCGCGCTCGCGCCACCGTCGGTGCCGATGAGATAGGCGGCGGTGACCTCGCGCTCCGCTCCTGTCTTGATGTCCCGGACCTGGACCGCGACATGGTCACCATGGTCGGTGAAATCGACCAATTCGGTCTGGTAGAGGATCGACACGCCCGGGAAGCTGCCAGCGAAGCGCTGCATGATCGGATCGAACATGTCCTGAGGGCAGCGCTCCCGCTTCTGCGGGCTTTGCGGAGCGACCTTTTCCTCGCTCTTGCTCGGCACCACCTCGCGGCCGAACTCGAACCCGGTCAGCGTTTCGAGATAGACATTGTCCTGCGGATAGTCGCGGGGATATGGCGCCTGCTCGATCCAATCGACGATACCCCAGCGACGTGCAAATTCCATCGTTCGAACGCCGACCATGTCCATTTTGGGCTGGGTGATCTTGCCTTCGCCGCGCTCGATGAGCGTACAGGCAATCCCGCGCCATCCCAGATCTCCGGCCAATGCTAAGCCGACCGGCCCGGCTCCGACGATCAGAATAGGGGTATCAACCTTCATGTTCGAGGCTCTCCTGAAGTCTGCGGCGTGCCCAGCGTGATCTCGCCCGCTGCTGTCTTACTAGAGCCCGTGAAAAACCGCCTCCAATATGCTTTGCCGATCTCATGAAAGGAATTCGGTCTAGCCGGCATCGAATGCTCGCCTTGGTGGAAGCCGCGCACTATCAGGAAGTATGACCAAACAGTCGGCGATCCCCGCCATCTACATGCGTGGCGGAACCAGTCGCGCGCTAATCTTCCACGCCAAAGACCTTCCCGCCGATCGTGCCGAGTGGGAAGCTATCTTTGCCGCCGCGCTTGGGAGCCCGGATCCCGACAAGCGTCAGCTCGATGGTTTGGGCGGCGGTATTTCGTCTTTGTCCAAAATCGCGGTCGTAGCCCCGTCGACTAATCCCGATGCCGACGTCGACTACACATTCGGCCAGGTCGCGATCGACGCGGTCCGTATCAGCTACAAGGGCAATTGTGGCAACATCTCAGCGGCGATCGGCCCCTTTGCCGTGGAGGAAGGCTTGGTCTCCTGCAGTGGCGACCGAGCTTCGGTGCGCATCTGGAATACTAACACCGGCAAGATCATCCGCTCGGAATTTCCCGTTTCGAAAGGACTGCCCGTCGTGTCCGGCGATCTTGCTATCGCCGGCGTCGCAGGAACAGGTGCGCCGATCAGGCTGGCCTTCCTCGATCCGGGAGGCGCCACGACGGGGCGTCTCCTGCCGACCGGCAATCCAATCGACCGACTGCCGATCGGGGGCGAGAATCTCGACGTATCGCTCGTGGATGCGACTAATCCCGTAGTTTTAGTCGACGCGGCCTTGCTCGGCATGTTGGGAAACGAGAACCCCGCAACGATCGCCGACAACTCCGACTTGATGCGCCGTCTCGAAGCGCTGCGCATTGCTGCGGCCGTGCGTATGGGTATCGCGCGCGATGCCGACGAAGCCACTCACAGAATGACCAACCTGCCTTTGACGGCCATCCTTTCGAAGGTGCCGCATGACGCGGATGCGGAGATCCAGGTTCGTATGATCTCGGCCGGACAACCTCATAAGGCGACGCCCCTCACCGGCGCGCTATGCTTGGCAGTGGCGATCGCTATTCCGGGAACCGTCGCCCACTCGTTGGCGTCGCCGCGAGGCGAAGGCCAGCCCTTTCGTATCCTGCATCCTGGAGGCGTTATCGCGCTCGACGCGACTTTTGAGAATGGCGTTGCGCGCGAAGCTGTGGTCTACCGAACTGCGCGGCGGCTGATGCAGGGTGCCGTTCTCATTCCCTAGAGGCTGCATAAGTGAACATTCGCCAACTCCGATACTTTCTCGCCGTAGCCCAGGAATTGAATTTCACTCGGGCCGCCGAGCGGGTGGGCATTGCTCAACCAGCGTTGAGTCAACAGATTATCGGCCTCGAACAGGAGCTTGGTGCCGCGCTCTTCACGCGTGAGAATCGTCGCGTCGCGCTTACCGCGGCCGGCGACATTCTCATCGATCATGCGCATAGGGTATTGAATGCTGCGGCCGAGGCGGTCGATGCCGTTCACCTTGCTGAACGGGGCGCTCTGAGCAGTCTCTCGGTCGGCGCGGTTTACTCGTCCCTCTATTCTTTTCTGCCGGGCGTGCTGCGAACGTTTGCTAACAACAATCCGCGCGTTGAACTCAAACTTCAAGAAATGACGATTAGCCAGCAGATCTCCGCGCTCTGCGAGGGAATTATCGAGATCGGCCTGTTGCGAGGCCCGATCCATCACCGGGAGCTTGCGACAGAGATTCTATATCGAGAGCGGATGATCATCGCAGTGCCGGCCGGGAGCGACTGGGCCAGCCAGTCGGATATTGCAAACTTGAGAGCCATTGCGAAGCTTCCTCTGGTGGCGGTTCAACGTCAAGCCCATCGCAGCTACAGCGACCGAGTGTTTGAGCTCTTTGAGGCCGAGAACCTTCAGCCGACGATCGCACACTATGCCCAGGATATGCACACTGCCCTGTGTCTCGTTGCCGCCGGATTCGGCGTCTCGGTCGTTCCCGCCGGAGTGCGACTGCTACAAACCAGCGGGATCGTCTTCTGTCCAATTGACGAGCCCTCTGCCGTGGTGACGTTCGCACTGGCAATGCGGAACACTCCTCGCTCGAAAATGCTGGAGGAATTCATAGCCGCGGCGCGTCTAAGGGCCGAGGAGATGCTGGCAACGTCGCCGGATCTCTTCCTTCCCCGCTGATCCGTGGCTGCCGGCCATTGCTCCCTTCAGTTCACATAACAGCGTACTGGCAGCGCTTTCAGGCCGCCAAGGAAATTTGTCTGCAGCCAGCGGGGTTCACCGGCGAACTCGACGCGGGCGAAACGATCGACGAAGCGCTCGAGGAAGCGGGAGATCTCCTTACGGGCCAACATCATGCCAAGGCATAGGTGAGGACCGGCGCCGAACGCCAGATGCTGGTTCCGTCGGCGGTCCAGCCGGAACTCGTTGGGATCGGCGAAAACTTCTTTGTCACGATTTGCCGAGGGATAGAGGAGAAGGACAGCGTCGCCGTTCCGGATGGACGTACCGGTCAGATCATAATCTCGTGTCGCCACCCGCATGAAGCTCCGCACAGGTGAGACCATGCGGAGGACCTCTTCGGTGGCGGCTGATATCAGCTTCTTGTCGAAACGCAGGGCTTGGTGGATTTCGGGGTTCCTAGCGAGAATTTCGACGCCACCTGCAATTGACGCGGCTGTCGTGTCGTGCCCCGCTGCCACGATCGACACACAATAGGCGAGCGCCTCAGCCTCGCCGATAGCTGATCCATCGACCGTCGCGTTCGCTATGACGCTAAGGAGATCATCGGTAGGCTGCTCCCGCCGCTCGGCCAGCAGAGCTCGGAAATAGTCGAAGAATTCCCGCATCGCACCAGTTGTAGTGTTGGAGTCGTCGGTACGGGCAATATCGGGATCGTGTGGACTGAACAGCTCGCCCGTCAGCCGGTGCATCATGTGGGCGTCGGTCGCCGGGACGCCGAGGATGAGCATAATAACGCGCAGCGGAATCCAGAGGCTCACCGTCCGAACGAACTCGAGCTCGATCTTATCATTGATGCGATCGATATGCTCGTCGACGATCGCAGAGATCTGCCCGTCGAGCCGTGCAAGATTGGCAGGACGAAACCAGTCTTGCGTGATCGCACGGTATTTGCGGTGCTCAGGCTCGTCCATCGTCGGGAGAGACCGCGTGATCTTATGGCTACCGGTCGCGGCGTGGGTCCGTTCCTCCTCAAGAATCGACACGAGCCGATTGCGCTGACCGACTTGAAAGACTTCGCTTTGCTGCTCGACCTCAAAAATGTCGGCATGGCGAGTCACGGCCCAGAAGGGGCGGTAATCGGCAGGCTTGGTCCAGCGCACCGGCTCGGTCGCGCGCAACATCTCCAGCATCTGGTGGAAAGCCCGCTCATCCGCATAAAGGCGAGGCGAGACAATGTCGTCGTGACTGATCGCGGGCGAATTCAGCTTCATAATCTCTAAATCCCTCTACGCCTGTAGCCGCAAGCCATATCTTCATGACCATTTAATTTTCCTGAGGCAATCGACGTGTCGGTCGAAGCGACACTTGCCGGCGCCGAAGTACCACTGGCTACGCACTCGAAGACCGATACATTTTTATTTGACGGCGTCATTGCCTGTTCGTACCGATCGCATTTGATTTCCGATCGCGATGTCATCCCCTCTTCATCTTCGCGCTGTTGGGCCTCGATACCTAGCTTGACCCGCTTAAGGCGCTGGATCGCATCCCCGCCAATATCTTGAGCCGATCAAGCCAGACAGTTTTTTGATGAAGCAGGGTTCGCCTTGCCTTGTGCGGCCAAACGCTGGACTCCTCAATAAGTAAGCGAGGCGCGGCCGCCCAGATTACCGAACGACAAGGAGAGAGAGATTATGTCGGATATGCGGGGCCCTGCGGAATCATTCGCCTGCGACGACATCGTCAGTCCGGCACTCTACGCCGACGAACGCGGCTTTCACGATATGCTCCGCGCTTTGCGCCGAGATGCGCCCGTACGCTGGACGGCGCCACATTATTATCGGCCATTTTGGGCCATCACCCGATATAATGACATCATGGAGATCGAGCTCAAGCCCGATGTGTTCGTCGTCGGCAAGCGGCATCGACTAATCTCGATCGCTGAGGAGGAGCGCACTTTGCAGGCAACGGGTAGACCGAAGCTCTTCAAGGCTCTCCCGAACATGGATCGGCCGGAACACACCAAGTATCGCTCGATCACGCAAGACTGGTTCCGCCCAGCCAATTTGCGGTCGCTCGATGACCGGATCACGCACATCGTCGATGAGTATCTCGATGTGCTCGAGGCCGCTGGCGGCGAGATTGATTTCGCCAGCCGGATTGGTCTGTGGATTCCGCTACGCGTGATCATGACGATCCTTGGTATTCCTCTCGAAGACGCCGATATGATGCACAGACTGACCGGGGAGTTGTTCAGCCCGGACGACCCAGATTCTGCGCGTGCCGTCGACACTGATTCAACACCCGCGGCGGCGGCAGAACTGTTCGGCTATTTTGCCGAGCTGCTCGCGAAGCGTAAGGAAGCGCCAACGGACGACCTTCTGAGCATTATAGCAAATGCGGAGATTGACGGTGCGCCAATCGGAGATTGGGCAGCGCTCTCCTATTGCGTGTCGATCTTGGCAGCTGGCCACGACACAACGGCATCTTGCATTTCGGGCGGGATGCACCTCTTCGCCACTAATACAGATGAGTACCAACGATTACGAGCTAATCCACGCCATATTCCCGGCGCTACCGAGGAGATCCTGCGCTGTGTGTCGCCCGTCAGAAGCTTCATTCGCGTCGCTGAGCAGGACTATGACCTTCGCGGCCAGCGCATCGCGCAGGGCGATTCAGTTCTCCTCCTTTATCCCTCCGCTAACCGCGATGAGACGGTGTTCGACGAGCCCGATCTCTTCAAAATAGATCGCCCCCGAAACAAGCACCTGGCTTTCGGCGCCGGCCCCCATGTATGCCTCGGGATGCTGCTCGCTAGGAAGGAAATCACCCGCTTTTTCGAGAGAGCTACGGCGCGCATCACCACAATCAAGCTCGCTGGCGAGCCTGCTTGGCATCGCGCTAATTTTCTGGGCGGCCTGAAGACATTGCCGGTGCGCTGTATTTTCGGCTAAGCGCCCGCCCGATGAGCAAAATACGTTCCCATGCGGTTTCCAAATCGGCTTTCATCCAAGAAGCCTCTACGTGGCTTCCCCTATAGGCCTCGAGTACCTCTAGCATTACAGTTGCATTTGGAGCGGAACTTTGAATCAATAGGTCTCCATGGTAAGGAGGCCGTGGATGACGGGTGCATCGCTAGAAGTGATACTGGAGTTGTGGGCGTCCTCGCTTCGGGACGTGAAGGGCCGAATGCGCGGGCTTTTCACGCAGGAGCGGGTTGCGACATCGGCGAACCTGTTTTTGGATGGCTTGCTGAGCGATGAGCGCCGCAAGACGGGTTGGATGCGCGCTGAGGCTGCGGGGGATCCGGGGCCATGGCTGTTGATTTTCGTTGAGAGTTGATCCGGGATTTGCGTTGAGAAAAGCCTTTTCACCATCGTGCTCGCAAACTTCGTCGCGCGAGTGGTGTACGCGCAGCCTCAAGTGTCATCTGCGAACATCAAGACGGGTGTCTCAATCTGTCGCTTGAGTGCCTGCACGAAGCGCGCTGCATCCCAGCCGTCGACGACCCGATGGTCACAGCTGATGGACAGGTTCATCAGCTTAGCTGCCACAACCTCTCCGTTCCGGATTACGGGACGTTCGACGACCTTATTCGGCCCAAATATCGCGACCTCCGGCCGATTGATTACGGGCGTCGTCGCTATGCCGCCCAATGCACCGAGCGAGGTGACCGTCAGCGTCGAGCCTGATAACTCTTCGCTTTTCGCTTTGTTGGTACGCGCAGCATCAGCGAGGCGCCGAATTTCCGCGGCCAATTGCCAGACATTACGTTCCTGGGCATCACGGATCACCGACACCATCAACCCCGCATCGGTTTGCGTTGCCATCCCGAGATGGACTGCCCCCGACCGGGTGACGATGCCGGCTTCATCATCGTAGCGCGCATTCATCATCGGAAAGTCCGGGATCGTGCGACAGATGGCGACGAATAGCAAAGGCAACATGGTGAGCTTGGGGCGGGTGTTGATTATCACTGAGAGCTGACCCGGGGTGAGCGGATTTATCACCGAGAAGTGACCCATGTTCTGACCTTTCCCCGGCTGCTGGTCAGGGGATTTGGAGTGATCGACATGGCGTTATTGAGTGTGATCCGGCGCTGGTATTTGCGGGACGGGATAGCGATCCGGGAGATCGCGCAGCGTACCGGTTTGTCGCGCAACACGATCCGCAAGTATCTGCGCGCCGGGACGGTGGAGCCGAAGTTCGCGGTTCCCAAGCGGCCGAGCAAGCTGGATCCGTTCGCGGAGAAGCTGTCGGGATGGCTGAAGATCGAGGCTGGCAAGTCGCGCAAGCAGAAGCGCACGGCCAAGCATATGCATGCCGATCTCGTGGCTCTCGGCTATGACGGCTCCTATTGCCGCGTGGCGGTATTCGTGCGGACCTGTAATACCGCGGCACATGACGTGCCGACCATCTGGGTTCAACTAAAGGCTCATGGCAGCTAAGCTTCTCCGTGCTCTTAAAGCCCATTGGACCGCTCGCCGCCATAGCAAGGCGTTCCCGATCACGTTTACCGGATCGACCTACGGCCCATCGTTCTTTCGGCCATCCACTGCGGGACATGCCAGCTAGTCGGTAGCGATCGGGCCACGACGCCCGGCAATGCCGACCAGATCAGGATGCCGGCAAACAGTCCCCCGGCTGCGGCCCACAGTTGCTTCTTGACCTCCTGATCCGCGGCCTGTCCCCGTTTCACGATGCTGTCGACCGCACCAACGGATCGCGACAGGGCATCCCGCGCTTCGTAGATCAGTTTTGCGTCAGCCGCCCTGGCAGGCGTTGCCGCCTCGACGATCCTGACGGCCATCGCGTCGGGTGTGAGGCTGACGGCTGGCGCCTTTGCGATCCTCTCGACAAGCATAGCCGCCGCCTTTTGCCGCTCGATGATCTCGCCGAGAGTGGCAGTGTAATCGGGCATGCGCTCTCGCGCGGCGGTGAGGCCCTCGAGCGCGGCTCGGGTGAGGCTCACCTCGCGGCGAAGCTCTTCGAAAGCAGCGGTGATGTCGGCATCGGCCGGGTCGGTGCTGGTCATGGCGGATGCTTACAGACCGATCCCGCGGCCACGCGAGAGGCCGAGCCAGCTTTGGATGTCATGGGACAAAGACGCCCCTCCGGTCGGTTTCAGACCGAGCTCGATCCGGCGGCTTCGGAGCAGCGACTCGAGCTGCGGGTCGCGTGCCAGTTCCGTGCCCATCGCTGCCATCCGGGCCTCGACCTTGTGGCGCATGTCTTCATTCTGCCAGCCGGGCAGCTTGTCATGCCGGGTCCGCAGCTGCCGCCATTCGGCGACGAAGCGGTCGGCACGCCGACCGGTATCGACCCGGAGCTCGGCTTCGAGCTGCATCGCGCGGATCGCCGTCGCGGTCCGTCCTTTCGTCGCCTCGTCGAGCAGCGTTGGCGTCGCCTCCAACACTTTGGCGAGATCGCGCGTGGCACCCGGCTGGACTGCTTCCAGGTCTTTCGACGCGCTATCGAGCGCAAGCTTCTGGTGCGCCAAGGGGTGATAGCCCTGCTCGCCCAAGCGACGGATGTCGGCGGTCGCGCGCGCGAAGCGCTCGACCGCGCGCTCGATCGGCATGCGCTCAGGACCAGTCGCATCGCTCTGTGAGATTTTGAGCCCGGCGAAGATGCTCTTCGGTGTGACGGCAGGCGCGATCTCGGGCTGCGCGTCCTGTCGCGGCCGGATCCCGGCGAACGGGCTACGGCGGGACGCGGGCGGCGTCGGTTGCGGTTCGATCGCATAGTCGCTGGCCATATCCTTGCCGCGTTCGCGCGAGAGGGTGCGGGTCAGTCGCTCCCGGTCGGCAAAATCGTCGCGACCATAATGGAGCTCGACGCCGGTGCGGTGCCGCGACAGCGCGACATAGGCCGCGTGACGATCGAGCCCCGGTGTCGCCAGCACATGCACGCGATCGACTGTCACGCCCTGCGACTTGTGGATCGTAGCGGCATAGCCGTGATCGATCTCGGCATAGTCCTTCACGTCGAAGGCGACCGAGCGGCCGTCATCCATCAGCACCGCCATGCGCGTCGCGGTCACGCTCTCGATCGTGCCGAGCGATCCGTTCTTCACACCCAAGCCTCGTTCGTTGCGAAGGAACATGACGCGGTCGCGGCAAGCGAACAGCCGTTCGCCGCGGCTGGTCTCGTGGCGATATTCGATGCCGAGTTCGTGGCGTGCGCGCAGCCGCTCACGCGCCGCTGCATTGAGCTCGGCGACCTCGTCACGGGTATGGGTAAGGATCAAACGACTGTGCTGGGGATCGGCCTTGCGTGCCGCATCCCAGCGCTCGACGAGATCGGCGCGCGCCGCCGCGCGGGTCTCGGCGATATGGACATGCCCCGCGTCGTCATAGGCGCGGATCGCCTCTCGCGTCCGTCCGGTTGCCAGCTGCCGTGTCGCATCGCGCTGCCAGTCTTCCTGTTGGCGACGGATGTCGGTGATCTCGACGCCGCCATGTCGCTCGTTGATCGAACGGAACGCCGCGCCCGCCTCGATCGCCTGAAGCTGCTCGGGATCGCCGACGAGCACGAGCTTGGCGCCGCGCTTCTCGGCTTCGCGGACGACACGCTCCATCTGGCGCGAGCCGATCATTCCGGCCTCGTCGACGACGAGCGCGTCGCGGGACGAGAGCAGCTCCCTCCCCTGCCCCCATTGATGCTCGACGCTCGCAATCGTGCGCGACGCGATCCCCGATCCGCTCTCCAGATTCTCGGCGGCGATCCCAGACAGCGCGAGGCCGGTGACGCGATAGCCAGCTGTCTCCCAAGCATCGCGCGCGACACCCAGCATCGCCGACTTGCCGGTGCCGGCATAGCCGATGACGACGCTCAGTCCCCTCGCGTCGGTCACATGCTCGAAGGCGTCGCGCTGCTCGGCTGACAGGACCATCCCGCGGTTTTCCGCGCGCGAGATCGCGGCGCCGCGTTCGAGCTCGCCGACGCCGTGGTGCGAGCGCTCGACCATGACGCTCGTCGCGCGTTCGAGCCGCTGCTCGGTCTCGATCATCGCAGCGGAGGTGAAACGCTGCTGGCCGCGTCCGTCGTGTCCGAGCATGACCAGCTCGGGCGACGCGCGCACCGCCGCCATCACCTGGTAGAACTGCTCTTTCCCCTCGCTGTGCCGGTGCACGAACATCGCGAGGTCGCGGGTGGTGAAGGTTGCTTGCTGGCGCGTGATCGCATCGAGCGCGATGCTTGGCTTGGCGAGGATCTTCGCGCCGTTCTCACGCGCGATCTCATGATGCTCGGTGAGCCGTTCGCTATCCTGCCCACGCTCGGCCATGCGCGATGCGGCCGGACCGATCTTGTGCTGCGGCTCGAGGTCGATACCTTGGGCTTCCAGTGAACGATGATCGATGCGCGCATCGATATCGAGCTCGGCGAGCCGCGCGTTGGCGTGCCCGGCCCAGCGTTCGCGCCAGCGCTCGAGCAGATCGGTGCGGTTCCAGTCTCGGACCTTGGGACCGAAGCCGCCCCCGTCGACGCTGCGGGTGGTGAGCATGACATGCGCGTGCGGCTTGGGATCGCCGTCCGCGCCGAC
>CAZZZX010000015.1:0-17280 GCA_964658585.1 uncultured Novosphingobium sp. | reverse complement strand
ACACGGTGCGGACCGTTCTCCATTATCCCTATGCGTGGCTGTCCTGCGTCGACGCGATCCAGAGCGGTATCCGCGTCGGGCTGGAATCGGAGCCGATCTTCATGTTCAACTACGAGCCCGTGCTGCACCTGCCGATCGCCGAGGCGCGAGACGTGCTGGGCGTGCGCGGCGCGGTAGACCATGATACGCGGCTCGCCGGCGAGATCCTGGCGGGGCGTGCCGGCAGCGACGAGATGAAGCGGAAGATGGCGATGGAGCGCGGGTTGCGACCGGCCTGAACCGGTCCGCCGCCGGCGCGTCGGATGGCCGGCTTGCCCGGTTGAGTTATCTAAACGCTCGTTTACAAGACGGGCCGCCGCTCGACGGCGAAGCAGATCAACGGAAAGGATCAAGCATGGCTGACATCGATGGCCAGTGGGAAAGCGTGGCTCAGTCTCCGATGGGCGAACAGCGCAGCACGCTCACCCTCGCCAGCCAGGCGGACGGCAGCTTCTCGGGCAAGAGCGCCGGTCCGATGGGGGACGCCGAGGTCAGCGACGGCCAGATCACCGGAGATCAGCTGACCTTCAAGATGAAGGTCAAGGTGCCGTTTCCGCTGACGCTGACCGTGACCGGACAGCTTGCCGGCGACACGATCGACGGCTCGATCGACACCGGTGCATTCGGCAAGTTTCCGATGAAGGCCACCCGCACGGCCTGACGAAAAAAGGGGCGCCATCCCCCCGGATGGCGCCCCGCCGGGCGGCGTTGCCGACCCGGATCCCGTTAGCCGGTGCAGAGCGCCTCGGTATAGTCCCACGCGTCGCCGGGCCCGCGCTCGATGCCGAGATGGGCGGCGAGCGTGTCGAGCGGCCAGTCGTAATAGCTGTCCCAATCGATCATGAAGAGCAAGGCGGCGAGCGACTGGCCGGCCACGATACCCTGCCGCGTCGCCTCGAGGACGATCGGCATCGCGTCGCGATAGTGCAGAGAGACGCGGGTCAGCAGCGCCCAGCTGACGAACTGATTGGCCGCGCAGATGAATCCGGCCAATTCCGGGGTCAATTTGTTGTAGGCCGACGCGACGTTCATCAGCGCCAACGCATGTTCGCCGGCGTGATTGGGGCCGAAGCCGGTCACGATATGCTGGATGTCGTGCGTGTGGCCGATCATCTTCATCAGATATTCGAGGTCGTTGCGCGCCTCGAAATTGTGGACGAAATCGACCTTGTAACCCTTTGTCATGAACGCGCGCAGTTCCGCGCCGAACGTACCCTCGGCACAGTCGGCGACGGCCTCGGGCCGGATGTCGAGTGGACGCCGCCGGTCGAGCCATGCGGCCAGCACGGGGTTGATGGCCTTTTCCTCCTGGAGGAGGCGCGCCGCCTCGGCATAGTCGGCGACATCGGCGAGCGCGCGCGACATTGTCGGAATGTCGTAGGTGATCGGAACGTCGGGCCCCATCCGGCGCAGCCCCATCGTCGCATAGGCATGCACGAACAACGGGCTGTTGAGATATTTGGAGGTCGACATCGGCACGCTGCCCGCGACCGGCTTCTGATCGCCGCGCATATAGGCGGCTTCCTCCGCGGTCATCCCGCCCTGCTTCTGGAACGCCGCTTCCTGCCGATCGGGCGCGATACTGGTCATGTCGTTCATGTCGTGATCCTCTCTATTCCGCGGCCTGGGCGAGCGGCAGGTCGCCGCCGGTCAGCGGGACGATATGCTCGCCGGGGAAGTTTCCGGTGAAGCTGCCCTGGTCGAAGGTGGCGACGCCGTTCACAAGCGTGAGGCGCACCGGCGCGGGCGGTCGGGAATAGCGATAGGTACGGCCACCCTCGCCATCGGGCACGTCAAAGGTCTTGAACTCGGGCCGGCGATCGATCTCGTCGAGCCTGAATACCACGATGTCGGCGCGCTTGCCGACCGCCAGCGTGCCGCGATCGGTCAGCTGGAGATGACCGGCGATCCGTCCGGTCAACTGATGGACGCCCTGCTCGATGGTCAGCCGGCTGCTGTCGCGGACGTAGCGGGTGAGGAGCAGGACGTTGTCGCCGATGCCGCAGAACATCTTCCCGTGCGCCCCGGAGTCCGCGATGTTGCCCACCGTCATCGGGTCGGCGAAGAGATAGTCGATCGTCTCCTCGTCGTTGGGAATGTCCTTGAGCCGAAGCACCGACAGCACGCCATTGTCGCGGATCCAGGCCGCGAGCGCGTCGGACGGGTGGTTGACGCCGGTCCGGCCCATATAGTCCGACAGGGTGATGCCGGTCGGTCCCGCACCGGTCTCGCTCTCGAACAGCATATAGGTCTCTGGATTTTTCGCGCGCGATAGCGGGTTGATCTTGTCCCACGAGTCACGCGCGCGGCCCAGCCAGTCGGGATCGGAGAGCAGCGCGAGCTTCTCCTCCTCGGTCTGCGCCTTGATGATGTCGTGCCAGACATAGTTGTTGGACTGCGCGAACGAGAGCGAATTGACGAAGTTTATCATCACCGTCGGCGCGACGTGGTGCCATGCCGACCACATGTCGAGCCCGTCCGCCTTGCGTCTCTCGTGCAGCGCGGTCGCCTTCTCGATGAACGGCTTCTGATAGCCGAGGCTGGGAATCGCGCCGGTGATCTGGATGCGGACGCCGCGGCCCTTGGCGACGCGCTCGATCTTCGCCATCGCCTGCTCGGCGTCCATCCGCATGAACCAGTCGACATTCACCTGCAATTGCCGTCCGGGGTAGCGCGCCAGCACGTCGAGCAGCGCCTCCCACTCGGCGTCGTCGGCGCGCTTGGTGGGGATCGGCCGATCGCGGCTGTCGTTGTCGAGCAGGTTCGACGACATGCCGAGCGCACCGGCAGCCAGCGCGTCGTCGAGCGACGCCGCCATCTGCGCGATCTCGTCCGTCGTGGCGGCCCGATCCCAGGCTTCGAGCCCCATCACCGCGAGGCGGATCGCGATGTGGCCGACATAGGCCGCGAAATTGACCGGCAGCTTCACGTTGGCGCGCAGCGAGCGCTTGTACTCGCTCCACGTGCGCCAGTCCCACGGGAGCTGGTTGAGGAACGGCTTCTCGGGAATGTCCTCGAAGAAGGAGAAGATCTTGACCATCTCCTCGCGAACGACGGGATCGTCGTGGACGGGCGCGGCGGTGAAACCGCAATTGCCGTTGATCGAGGTGGTGACGCCATAGCCTGGCATCGGCTCCATCGTCGGCATCCACCACATCGGACCGTCGAAATGATTGTGGGTCTCGATGAAACCGGGCGTGACGTAGCAGCCCGCGGCATCGACCACGCGCTCGCGATCGTGGCGGGGCAGATCCTTGCCGATCTCGGCGACGAAGCCGCCTCGCACGCGGACGTCGCCGGCAAAGGCAGGGGCGCCGGTGCCGTCGACGACGGTGCCGCCCTTGATCAGGAAGCTGGTCTGCATGTGTCCCTCCTCAGTCCGCTCTATTCGGTGACGGTGACCGGTTCCTCGTGCCTGGCCCGCGCGGCGGCGGGCAGCGTCTCGCCGCGCTCGGCTGCGACCTGCGTCAGCAGGCGCTCGAGCGTCGGGCGATAATCGTAATAGCGCGCATCGTCGGTGAGCAGCGTGCCCAGTCCGTTCAGTCTAGGATAGGCATCGGGCGCGATCGCCAGCGCACGCGCCACCTTGGCCCGACGCGGCTCGCCGCGCTGATCCCAGGCATGACCCATCGCGGCGGTGACCGCCGCTCCTACGGCGATCTGGCCGCAGCCGCGATAGAGCGCGAATGCCGCCTCCGCCGTGAAGCCGCGCGGAGCGAGCAGCGTCATGAAGCGCTCCATTTCCGGGAACGCCTCGTCCGGCTCGATCGCACCCGACACCATGTGCGCGAGCAGTGCGGGGGCGGTGCGGAGGAGTTCAAAACCGTGCGCCGCCTGCGCGCGTGCGATATCGGCCCAATGCTGGCCGTGATCCTCGATCGGCGGCAGCTCGGAGAGCCTGGCCGCGACCAGCCGGACGAGTTCGTCGCGGTTTTCGACATAGGTGTAGATCGTACCGATGCCGACACCGAGCCGCAGTGCGACGGCGCTGACGCTGAGATCCTCGAGGCCGAGTGCGACCCCGGCTTCGATGACCTGGCGCAAGGTCAGCCGGCGCGGTCGGCCGATGGTGCGGCGAGACGTGATGGCTGGAACCGGACGGTAGCGCGATGTCATGGCGACCGACTTATCGACATGGTTTCAAAAAGGCAATTCACTTGTCTCAAATACTTTGGATCCGGCACTGAACGGCTCGCCGATGTGCGAGAGCGCGACAAAGCGGTAACGGTTCGATAATTAGTCAAGGAGAGAGGGATGGGCGCGCTTCAACCAGTTCTGGCCGGCAAGGTCGCCCTCGTCACCGGTGCGAGCCGGGGTATCGGGCAGGCGATCGCGATGCTGTTCGCGTCTGCCGGCGCGACCGTGGTGGTCACCGCGCGAAGCCTCGCCGAGCCCGTCGCAGGTGCGCGCAGGGGAGGATCGGTCGTCCTGCCGGGGACGCTGTTCGAGACCGTCGCGGCGATCGAGGCGAATGGCGGCAAGGCGTATGCGATCGCCGCCGATCTCGAGGATGATGCCGCGTGCGCGGCGCTGCCCGGTCGCGCTGCGGAGCGTGCCGGTGCTCTCGACATCCTCGTCAACAATGCCGGATTCGCCGATTACGTGCCGATCGAGACGATGCCGATCGCGACATTCGACCGTACGCTCCAGCATTATTTTCGGGCGCCGTTCATTCTCGCCCAGAATGCGATACCGCTGATGAAGCAGCGTGGCGCGGGCTGGATCCTCAACCTTGGCTCGGCCAGCGCATTGAAACCGATCCGGCCGTTCACGACGGGCGATCGGACCACCGGCCTCAGCGTCTATGCTGCGGTCAAGGCCGGACTCGCGCGCCTCACCCAGGGCATGGCGGCGGAGCAGCTTGCCAACGACATCGCGGTCAATCTGGTGGCGCCCTCGGGCGCGATCCGCACGCCGGGGGCGTCCGCCTATATCCCCGACGGATTCGCCGGCGAGCCGGTGGAATATCTCGCGGCGGTCGCGCTCTCGCTGTGCAGCGTCCCGGCATCCCAGCGTACCGGCCTCGTTACGCACGCGTTGCACTATGCCCGTCATGCGGGGCTGAACGTCACGAGCCTGGACGGCCGGACGACGCTGCCGCCGGTGCCCGATCCGGCCTACGCGCATCCGGACATCATCGCTTCGGGCCTTTGACGTCGAGCGGTCAGAATAGGATTGGAATTACGGAGGACACAGGATATGAGGGACATCAACTAATTATGTCGTGCGACGTGGGGATGGTCGAAATCAATGGATTCGATGGCGCGAGATGACCTGCCGGGGGACTATGAGGTCGCCGGCGCCGAGATGATGGGCAACCCGGCGACCGCCGCGGAGGCCGCCCCCGCGCCGCCGGCTCGCTCACGACGCCAGAGGGCGCGCCTGCCGCTGCTGATCGCGGCGCCGATTCTCGCGCTGGTGATCGGATTGCTCGTCTACCTGCACGGCGGCCGCTATGAATCGACCGACAACGCCTATTTCCAGGCCGGTCTCGGTGCGGTCGCAGCCAATGTCAGCGGCCCGGTCGTCTCGGTCGAGGTGCGCGACAACCAGCGGGTGACGACGGGGCAGGTGCTGTTCCGCATCGATCCCGCACCCTTCCAGGCGGCGGTGGACGAGGCGGCGGCCGCGCTCGCCGATGCACGCACCCAGGTCGCGTCGCTGCAGGCCAATTATTCGCAGGGGCAGGCCGAACTCAAGTCGGCGCAGAACCAGCTCGCCTATGCCCGGCGCGAAGCGGCGCGTCAGAAGACGCTGCTTGCCGAGGGCATCTCGAGCCAGGCGCAGTACGACCAAGCCGAGCTCGCCGCCCAGACGGCGGCGCAGGGCATCGAGACCAATCGCCAGAAGAATGCCAGCGTGGCGGCGACGCTGTCTGGTCGCGTGGCGGGGCCGACGGACGATCAGCCGGCGGTGAGGCGGGCGAAGGCGACGCTCGACCGCGCGCGGCTCAATCTCTCCTACACGGTCGTGCGTGCGCGGCAGGACGGCACCGTCACCAAGGTCGACCAGCTCCAGCCGGGCGATTACGTGACCGCCGGCAAGCCGGTCTTCACGCTGGCTGGCACGCACATCTGGGTCGAGGCGAACTTCAAGGAGAATCAGCTCGATCACATGCGGATCGGCCAGAAGGCCCGCTTCAGGATCGACGCCTTCCCCGACCTCGATCTCACCGGCCACGTCGCGAGCTTCAGCCCGGGTACCGGCAACAGTTTCGCGCTGCTGCCGCCCGAGAACGCGACCGGCAACTGGGTCAAGGTCGTGCAGCGTCTTCCGGTCGAGCTCGATCTCGACACGGTGCCGGCGAACGTGCCGCTCCATGCCGGGCTCAGCGTCGAGGTGACGGTCGATACCGGCCATGTCCGCCACCTGATCGGCGCGGCCTCGGACATGCCGACCGCGCGATGACCGTCTATCCGTCGCGCGGTCGACGCCGCCTCGTGACCATATCGGTGATGGCCGCGGCGATGATGAATTCGCTCGACACCACCATCGCCAACGTGGCGCTGCCGCATATCCAGGGCAGCGTCTCGGCCTCGAACGACGAGATCAGCTGGGTGCTGACCTCCTATATCGTGGCGACCGCGATCTTCACGCCGCTGTGCGGCTGGCTGGCCGACCGCATCGGCCGCAAGACGCTGATGATCGTGTCGATCATCGGCTTCACCATAGCCTCGGGGCTGTGCGGGCTTGCGACCAACCTCGACGAGATCATCCTCTTCCGATTGCTCCAGGGCGCGTTCGGCTCGGCACTCCAGCCGATGAGCCAGGCGACGCTGATCGACATGACGCCCAAGGCCGAACAGGCGCAGGCGATGAGCATCTGGAGCATGGGCGCGATCCTCGGTCCGATCCTGGGGCCGACGCTCGGCGGCTGGCTGACCGACAATCTCAGCTGGCGGTGGGTGTTCTTCATCAACCTGCCGATCGGCGTGTTCGCCGCGGTCGGCGTCGCGATCTTCATGATCGACACGCGCGAGGACAATGTCCGCCGGTTCGACATGTTCGGCTTCCTGATGCTGGCGTTCGCGATCGCCGGCTTGCAGCTGATGCTCGATCGCGGCCAGACGCAGGATTGGTTCAGTTCGACCGAGATCTGTCTCGAGGCGGCCACCGCCGCGCTGTTCGGCTATCTCTTCCTGGTTCATGTCCTGACCACGGAGTCGCCCTTCGTCGACGTCACGATCTTCAAGGATCGCAATTTCGTCGTCGCGGCGATCTTCGGCTTCTTCCTCGCGGTGATCCTGTTCGGCGCGCTGGCGCTGCTGCCGCCGATGCTCGAGAGCCTGATGGGCTATCCGGTGGTGCTGACCGGCTTCGTCACCGCGCCGCGCGGGGTCGGCACGATGATCTCGATGGGCCTGTCCGGATTTATGCTGAAACGCTTCGATGCGCGTATCCTGATCGCCGGTGGCTTTCTGATCGCCGCCTATGGCGTCTATGGAATGAGCGGCTTCTCGCTCCAGATGGACGAGCGGCAGACCGTGATCTCCGGCTTCCTCCAGGGGCTCGGGACGGGACAGGTGTTCGTCGCGCTCTCGCTGATGGCATTCTCGACGCTGCCGCCGCGCTATCGCAACGAAGGATCGGTGATGTTCACGCTGATCCGGTCGATCGGCGGCGCGGCCGGGATCTCGGTGCTGTCCGCGCTCACCGTCCGCAACGCAGCCGCGGTCCATTCGCGGCTGGTCGAGGGGATCCGGCCCGACAACCCGATCCTGGCGCGCGCCATGCCCGGCGGCTTCGATTTCGATGCGCCGTCCGCGGTCGCGGCGATGAACGCACAGATCACCCGGCAGGCGGCGATGGTCTCCTATACCGATATCTTCTGGCTGATGGCGATGATGTCGCTGGCCGTCGTCCCGCTCGCCTTCCTGCTCCGGATGCCGCGCGAGGCGCCGGCGGCGAACGATCTTCCGATCCATATGGAATGATGCCCGTGATCCGTCTCGTTTCTGCCCTGCTCGCCACCGCGGCACTTGCCGGCTGCACCGTCGGTCCCAATTTTCAGCGTCCCGAAGCGCCGAACGCGACGGCCTATCGCGCGATTGCCGAGTGGCAGACGGCAGCGCCCGGGGAGCCGCAGCCGGTCATCGGTGCCGGGCCGCAGGCGCGCTGGTGGGAGGCTTTCGGATCGCCGCCGCTGAACGCGCTGGTCGAAAGGGCGCTGACGCACAATGGCAGCATCGCCGCCGCCGATGCGACGCTGCTCGCCTCCAACGAGGAGGTGCGCGCCATCGCGGGCAAGCGCCTCCCGCAGCTTGATGCGAGCACCCGCGCCGAGCAGGAGCAGGTCAATCTCGCGGCCTATGGTTTCTCGCTTCCGCCGGGCGTCGATTTCTCGAGCACGCCGCACTTCCACCTCTACACGGTCGGCGCGGGGATCAGCTTCGATCCGGATCTGTTCGGCGGCCTGCGCCGCCAGCAGGAACAGGGCGAGGCGCAGGCGGAGGCACAGCGTCGCCAGGCCGAGGCCGCGCATCTTTCGATCGCCGGACGCGTGGTCACCCAGGTGTTGACGATCGCCGCGCTCCGCAAGCAGATCGATGTCGCCGACGCGCTGCTCGCCGACGATCAGCGCAACGTCGACCTTACCCAGAAGCGGCAGAATGCGGGCGAGGGCACGATGGTCGAGGTGCTCAACGCCGAGGCGCAGCACGCCGCCGATCGCGGCAATATTCCGCAGCTTCGCCAGCAGCTCGACGAGGCGCGGCATCTGCTGGCGACCCTGGTCGGCATCGCGCCGGCCGATCTGGGGCAGACCGATTTCGATCTGGCGACGCTGCTGCTGCCGGCGAGCGTGCCGGTCGCGCTACCCTCCGCGCTGGTCCACCAGCGGCCCGATATCCTCCAGGCGGAGGCCGATCTCCACGCCGCGACCGCCGCGATCGGTGTCGCGACCGCGCGCCTTTATCCCGACATCACGCTGGGCGCGACGCTCAGCCAGGCCGGTCCGACCGGCGGCGATCTGATCCGGAATGCCTTTCGCGGCTACGACATCTTCGGCGCGATCGCCGCGCCGATCTTCCACGGCGGCACGTTGAAGGCGCAGCGGGCTGCATCGATCGATCGGGCTCATGCGGCGGCGGCGACCTATCAGCAGACCGTGCTCGACGCGTTCGGCCAGGTCGCGGATCTGTTGTCGGCGCTGCAGAACGATGCGCGATCCGTCGCCAACCAGCAGGATTCGGTCTCGGTCGCGCAACGGTCGCTCGCGCTGTCGCGACGCAGCTTCCAGGTCGGCAACAGCGGGATCCTGCAGGTGCTTGATTCGGAGCGGCTGTTCCAGCGCGCCAACACCGATCTCGTGCTCGCGCAGACCAGGCAATATCTCAACGTCGCCCGCCTCTACGTCGCCACCGCGGGTGGTTGGACGGGCCGACCGTCCGACAAGCCGTCCTGAGCGCACGTGTCGGAACCGATCATGGAAAATCCGCCCGCCATCGATCCTCGAGCTGAGGTCGACCCCGATCGCGAACGGGCCAGCGAGGCCCTGCGTGACTTCTATCTGCGTTCGCACCGCCTGATCGATCGGATCATGACGGCGCAGGGCGCGTCCTTCGCGCGCTCGCGGGTGCTGATGTACATCGCCCGGCGCGGGCCGCTGCGTTCGATCGATCTCGCATCCTCGTTCGGTTACGCGCCGCGGACCGTCACCGAGGCGATCGACGGGCTGGAGCGCGACGGGCTGGTGCGGCGCGATCCCGATCCCGACGACCGGCGCGCCAAGCGCATCTCGCTGACCCCGGCCGGAGAGGCGGCGGCCGTATCGGCGGAAGCCTCACGCGTCCGATATATCGAGAACGTGTTCGGCGCCCTCAGTCCGGGTGAATGCGCCGATCTGGTCGAACTCGTCAGCAAGCTCAACGAGCGGCTGAGCGCGCTCGGCGGTTGATCCTTGCAGTCTGACACCGACCCTGAAAAGGTAGCGGAATAACGGTCGGGGAAGACGCGCGATGGGCGTGATTGTGGTGACGGGCGGATTCGGTACGCTCGGCAGGGCGGTGACGGCGGAACTGGCTGCGCGCGGGCATCACGTCGCCGTGGTGGATATCGCGCCGGTACCGGACGGCTTTTCCCAAGCGCTCGGCCTCGGCGGCGTCGACCTGGCCGAGGCGGCGGCGGTGGAGGCGGCCTATACGCAGATCGCCGACACGCTCGGACCGATCGACGGGCTCGTCAACGTCGCCGGCGGATTCGTCTGGGAGCCGGTGGCGGGCGGTACGCTCGACAGCTGGGACCGCATGTACCGCATCAACCTGCGCACCGCGACCGTCTCGATCCGCGCCGCGCTGCCGCATCTGGCGGAGAGCGGTGCGGCGATCGTCAACATCGGTGCGGCCGGCGCCGTTCAGCCCGGCGTGGGCATGGCACCCTACGCCGCCTCCAAGGCCGGCGTGCGGGCATTGACCGAAAGCCTTGCCGAGGAACTGCGCGGCAAGGGCGTGCGGGTCAACGCGGTCCTGCCGACGATCATCGACACGCCCGTCAACCGCGCCGACATGCCCGACGCGGACCGCTCCGCCTGGGTCAGGCCGGCGGCGGCGGCCAAGGTCATCGCCTTCCTTCTGTCCGCCGATGCCGGTTCGATCACCGGTGCCAGCATCCCGCTGTCGCTGGCCGGCGTCGCCGCCTGAGTTTCGAGATTGAGGAAACGGAAGAACCGTTCCCCGAGAGGATGTGACCATGCAGAGTTTCCGCGCCGACTTCGTGATCGTGGGCGCCGGTAGCGCGGGCTGCGTGCTCGCCAACCGGCTCAGCGCCGATGGTCGTCACAAGGTGCTGCTGCTCGAGGCGGGCGGCGATGACCGGCCGCTCCACAACCTGCGTCAGTTCGGCTCGGCGCTGATGGTCCATGTGCCGGCGGGCTTCACCCGCACGATGACGAACCCGGACGTGATCTGGAACTATCATACCGAGGCGGACGCGGAGACCGGCGGCCGCCGTCATCACATGCCGCGCGGGCGTATCCTCGGCGGCTGCTCGTCGATCAACGGAATGCTCTATATCCGCGGCCAGCACGAGGATTACGATCTCTGGCGTCAGCTCGGCTGCACGGGCTGGGGGTGGGACGACGTGCTGCCCTATTTTCGGCGGGCGCAGGACCGCCAGGGCGGCGAGTCCGAATGGCACGGCGCGGGCGGCCCGCTCAGCGTGGTCGACACCCGTGATCGCCTGCCGATCTGCGACAAGGTGCGCGACGCGGCCGACGCGATCGGCATTCCGAAGAACGACGATATCAACGCGGCGGAACAGGAAGGCATCACCTGGACTCAGCTCACCATGCGCAACGGCCTCCGTCACTTGGCGGCGACGGCCTATCTGCGCCCGGCGGAGAAGCGAGCCAATCTACGGATCCTGACCGGCGCTGTCGCCGAACGCGTGCTGGTCCGCGGCGGGCGCGCGGTCGGCGTCGCCTTCCGGCATCAGGGGGAGCCGGCCGAGGCGCTGGCGGATGCCGAGGTGATCCTGTGCGGGGGCGCGTTCAACTCGCCCCACCTGCTCGAGCTGTCGGGCATCGGACAGGCGGATCGGCTGCGCGATCTCGGCATCGCGCCGATTCTCGATCTGCGCGGCGTCGGCGAGAATCTCCAGGATCATTTCATGACCGCGGCGAGCTATCGGCTGAAGCCGGGCGTGGCGTCGATCAACGCGATGACCAAGGGGCTGTCGCTGGTCGGACAGGTCCTGCGCTTTGCGACCCAGCGGCGGGGGCTGCTCGCGCAATCCTCCTCGCAACTGGTGATGTTCGCCAAGTCGCGTTCCGAGCTGGCGACGCCCGACATCCAGTTCCACATCACGCCGGCGACGATGAACCCCAAGCTTCTCGCCGAGAACAAGATGGTGGCGGACGATCATCCGGGTCTCACCTTCGCGCCCTGTCACCTGCGGCCGCAGTCGCGCGGGCACGTCCACATCCGATCGGCGGACCCGGGGGAGTTGCCCGGCATCGTGCCCAACTTCCTGACGGCGGAGGAGGACCGCGCGGCGCAGGTTGCGGCCCTCAAGATCGTCCGCCGACTCGTCGCCCAGCCGATGCTGGCGAGCCAGATCGCGCTCGAGCTGCGCCCCGGGCCCGATTATGCCACCGACGAGGATCTGCTGCGCTACGCGCGCCGGTCGGGCACCACGGTCCACCATCCGGTCGGCACCTGCCGGATGGGGAATGATCCGGATGCGGTGCTCGATACCCAGCTGCGTGTGCGCGGAATCGCCGCCCTACGCGTCGTCGATGCGTCGGTCATGCCGCGCCTCGTCTCCGGCAACACCAACGCGCCGACGATCATGATCGCCGAGAAGGCGGCCGACCTCATCCTCGGCAAGGCAACGCTCGGCCGGATCGGGATTGCCGCCTGATCCGGGCGCGTACGGCTAAGCCTGTGCGGCCTCGAAATCCTGCAGGTCGGGATGGTCGTCGAGCCTGAACAGATCCTCGAGACCGTCGATCAGCCCGGTCGGCGCCTCGGCCGCCAGCGCGTCGACCGTCCAGCCGCCGTCGCGGACAGCGACCCGTTCGGGGGCCGGCTCGGCGAGCAGCGCCAGCGTGTCGCCGCGGACGTGGAAGGTGCGTCCGTTGACCGCGCCGGCAGCGTCGGTGCACAGCCATACCACCACCGGCGCGATCTTCGCGGGCGGATGGCTCTCGGGCGTGGCGACGGCGTAGGCCATGTTCCGTCCGCCCGGCGGTGACGTGGTGAGCATGATGAGCTTCGTCCACCTGGCGGTGGCCTGGCCATGCTGGGCCGAGGAGATGCCGAGCGCGAGCGGCCGGATCGCATTGCAGCGAATGCCGAACCGACCGATCTCGCGCGCGACCGTCCGCGTCAGTCCGATCACGCCCTCCTTGGCCGCCGAATAGGCGCTCGACGCCGGGAACCCGAAACCGGCCCCCGAACTGGTGTTGACGATCACGCCGGATCCCTGGCGCGCGAAATGCGGCGTCGCCGCCTTTATCATCGCGAAATAGCCCTTGAGATTGACGTCGAAGGCGAGGTCCCACTCCTGCTCGGTCACCTCCCACAGATTGGCCGGCCTGCCGCCGCCGGTCGCGTTGTTGATCAGGATGTCGATCCGACCGAACGTGTCGAGCGCCTGGCCGACGATCGCCGGCGCATAGTCCCAGGTCGCCGACTGGTCGTTCGCGACCGCGCGCCCGCCGGCGGCCTCGACTTCACGGACGACCGACGCGGCATCGGCGCCCGTCCGTGTCCCGAGATCGTTCACGAGAATGCTCGCACCCTCGGCAGCGAGCGCGAGGACGTGCGCGCGCCCGATACCGCCACCGGCGCCCGTGACGATCGCGACCTTTCCCTCCAGACGTCCGGCCATGCTGCTCTCCTCGATGCCGGTGCGGTCACCGCCGCCCCGATCGTCCGAGCGCATCTTGCGGCGGCATGTGGAGAACACAAGGCAAACCGTTACAGGTTTGAAGATGCGCGTCTTATGCCGAGCCGCGCTACGCCCGACGTGCGGCGGGATCGATCGAATTGGCCTGCATCGATGACGAGCAGGCGTTGAGCAATCGGTTGGCGAGGTCCAGCAGCTCGCCGCCGCGCAGGTCGCCCGGCGGAAAGTTGAGGTTGAGCGCGTAGAGCACCTGGCCCTGTGCGTCGAAGATCGGCGCGCAGATCACCTTGACCGGATAGGCGCGGCGGGGCTCGATCTTCCTGGGCTGGTACAGCCCATTGTCGAGCGCGGCGATCAGGGCCGAGAGCCGCGAGACCTGGCCGGCCTGGGTGCTGCTGGTCTCGCCGATCTCGCGCGTGAAGACATCGTGCGCTGGCGAGGCGAGCGTTACCAGGAAACCGCGCTGCCGGACCAGCGCGAGTGCCGCCTCATGCGCGGCTTGCACCGAGAGAGGCGTATCGGCGCCCGCCGGTGCGATCCAGCGATCGACATCCTCGCGCGGCGCCCAGGCGAGGAACAAGGCGCCGAGCGGCGGCCGCATCGGCACGCGCTGACCGACACGCAGGCTCGGCCGGCCCAATGGCGAGCGACCGAACCGGGCCACACCGATGATGTCCTCTCCCGCGCGTGCGCTGAGCGTCGTCTCGAGGCCGGTATGCGTGGCGATCGAGGCGGCGCTTTCACGCGCGCTGGTCAGCAGCTGGTCGTGCGCCCCCGCCGCCTCGCCGATCGCGACAATCGAAGGCGCTAGGCGATACGCCTTGTGGACCGGATGTCGCAGCAGGTAGCCGCGCGATACGAGCACGCTCAGGATGGCGTGGCACGAGGCGACGTTGGTCCCCGTCAGCTTCACGATCTCGGAGAGCGTGAAGGCCTGGGCCGGCAGGCCGGCCATCAGATCGATGATTTCCAACGCACGCAGCGCGGACAGGGCGGGGCGGCTCATGCGACGGGTGTAGGCAAACCGCTCTTGTCCCGCAAATCGAATCCAATATCGACATTGCAAAAAGGTCGGGCGAGATTTATCGGGTGGTGAACAAAGTCAGGGTGAGGAAGCGCGTCATGGATCGGCCGGACCGGGATTTCATTCGCAGGGCGGTGGAGCTTGCCGACCCTGATGCACTCCGCGTCACGATGGTGCATCTCACGGGCGACGCGGACCTCGCCGCGCTCCCGAAAGCGGCGGGATCCAGCGATGCGCAGAAGCAATTGCTGGTCGATCGCGCAACGGACTGGCTGGTCGAGAATGCTGGCCCGCGCCTGATCCCCGAACCGCCCGAAGACGAGCTGCGCGGCTACATGGAGATGATCACGGGCAGCCCGATCGGCGATCTCGAATTTGCCGCACGCCGCGACATTCCGGGCTTTCGCGATTTTCCCTTCATGGTGGAATGGGAGGGCGAGCGGCCCGAGATACCCGCCGATTTCAAGGTCGTCGTCATTGGTAGTGGTTTCGCGGGCGTCGGCATGGGCGTGCAGCTCGATCGGCTCGGCATTCCGTATGTCGTGCTCGAGCGCCGCGCCGAGCCGGGTGGCGTCTGGAGCATCAACCGCTATCCCGACGTGCGCGTCGACACAGCGTCGATCACCTACGAGTTCATGTTCGAGAAGGAGCATGTCTGGTCAGAATATTTCGGACGCGGTGACGAGGTGCGGGCCTATATCGATCATGTCTCGCGCAAGTTCGGCGTATACGAAAAGACCCGTTTCGAGCATGACGTGACCCGCGCCCGCTTCGACGAACGGCGCGATCGCTGGGTCCTCGAAGTCCGGACGCCCGATAGCCCCATCGTGATCGAGGCGAACGTCGTCGTCTCGGCGGCGGGCCTCTACGCCAACCCGCTGATGCCGAAATTCGATGGAATGGACAGCTTCGAGGGGCGGATCGTCCATCCGTCGCGCTGGCCCGACGATCTCGATCTCGGCGGCAAGCGGGTGGCGACGATCGGCAACGGTTCCACCGGGGTGCAGATGCTGGGGTCGATCGCACGCAAGGCGGCGCATGTCTTCGCCTTCCAGCGTACCTCGCAATGGATCATGCCGCGCGCGAAATACGGTCAGGCGACCGAACCCGAGGTGGCATGGCTGATCCGCAATCTGCCGGGTTATGCCAACTGGTACCGCTTCGCGGCGACGGCGCCGCTGTTCGACACGCATGGCCTGATGCTGGCCGACAGCGAATGGCAGGCGGCGGGCGGCACGGTAAACCGCTACAGCGATGCGATCCGCGACGAGCTGACCGCCTATATCAAGGCGGAGACCGGCGGCCGGGCCGACCTGATCGAGAAGCTGGTGCCCGATTATGCGCCGTTCGCACGGCGGCCGGTGGTCGACAATGGCTGGTATCGGGCGCTGACCCGCGACAATGTCGAGCTCGTGACGGAGGGCATCGCGCGGCTTACGCCGGGCGGGATCGTCACCGCGGACGGGCAGGAGCGCGCCGTCGACGTCATCGTCAGCGCGACGGGTTTCGAGGTGACGCAGTATCTCTGGCCGGCACGTCTGGAGGGGAAGGGCGGCGTCGACCTTCACGATCGCTGGACGGCAGGGGATGGCCCGCGCGCCTATATCGGCATGATGGTGCCGGATTTCCCCAATCTGTTCATCATCTACGGTCCCAATTCGCAGCCCGTCTCGGGTGGCCCCGCACAGCCCGCCTGGTTCGCGACATGGGGCGCCTATGTCGCGCGCTGCCTGATGCGGATGCTGCGCGACCGCGCCACGCGCATCGAGGTGACGCGCGAGGCGCACGATCGCTACAACGCACAGCTCGATACCGAAGCGGGAAAGCTCGTCCATATGTCATCGCTCGGCGGTTATGAGCGCAATTATTACGTCAATCGCGAGCATGACCGGCTGCAGGTCAACGCGCCCTGGTACGCGCCCGAATATCATCGCTGGTGCTCGGATGTCCGCTGGGACGATCTCGTGCTTACCGCACGGGCGCCGCTCGTCGAACCCGCCGGTTAGGCACCCGAGCTGCCGGGCGTGGATATGCGCGAGACGAATCGGGCGATCCAGCCGAGCGCGTCACCGGTCTCGGGCAGATCGGGGAACATCAGCGGCCAGACATGCTGCATTCCGGCGGAGACATGCGCATCGACGCTCGTTCCCGCCAGCGCCAGCCGCTCGACGAAGCGCGTCGAGTCGGCGAGCAGCGTCTCGTCTCCGCCCGCCAGGATCAGGCTTGGCGGGAAGCCGCGCAGATCGGCGAAGAGGGGGGAGACGAGCGGATCGGTCGCCGGGTGATCCTGAAGATATTGAGCGGCCGCCTCCGCCGCGTTGGCGCGCGGGAAGAACCGGTCACAATCGGCGTTGGTGTCGAAGCTCGCGGCCGATAGCATCAGGTCGAGCCAGGGCGAGATCAGGATGACGGCGCCGGGACTTTGGCGCCCGGCCGATCGCGCCGCCAGCGTCGCCGCCGCGGCGAGACCGCCGCCGGCGGAGTCGCCCGCGATGATCAGAGGACAGTCCTGGGCGACGGTGGAGTCGAGGACCGCCAGTACGTCGTTCAAGGCGGCCGGGAAGGGGTGTTCCGGGGCGAGGCGATATTCGGGCAGCACGACGCGGGCGGCCGATCGGTCGGCCAGCGCGGCCGCAAAGCCCGACCAGTCCTCACAACGGCCCAGCCGATAGCCGCCGCCATGCATATAGAGGATCGCGGCACGCGGATCGGGCGGCACGAACTCGAGACAGGGGACGCCGTTCCGCTCGGTCGCCTGCGGACGGATGCGGGGGTGCGGCGGCCAGGGTGGCGGTGCGGCGGCGATTGCCGCGCGGGTGCGTGCCAGGCCGTCCGGCGCGGCCGAACCGAGGCGCTCCGGCAACAGGCCG
>CAZZZX010000014.1:0-18307 GCA_964658585.1 uncultured Novosphingobium sp. | reverse complement strand
GACAGGGCGTAGGAGCCCGGCGGGAGCATCACGATCTGGCTGGCCGCAGCGCCGCCCGCATCCTGGTCGGCGCGGACCTCCAGCCCCGCGCGATCGCCCATGCGCTCCGCCGTCATGGGCGCGGTATCGACCAGTGCCCAATTGAACGGCGGCTCGCCGCGCGGATCGGAGAACATGCCATCGATCACCAGCGATCCGGGAGCGGCCGGCAGGCGCGGCTGGGCGAGCCGACGTGCACCGGCAAGATGCCCCTCGGCAACGAGTTGCGCGATCAGCAGGCTTCGCAAATCGGCGCCCGGGAAATCGGGCACCGGATGCAGCTGCTCCATCACCCGCGCGAGATTGTCGCTCGCCACGCCATCGACGATGGTCGTGTACAGAAAGGCACCCGCCCAGGCCGGTCGGGATCGGAGCAGGGCCGCGATCGCGGGCAGCAGGGGGTCGTCTTCGAGCGCACGGCCAAGCACCGGGAACAGCAGTGCCTTGGCGTCCTCTGACGTGCGCAGGGCGATGTCGAAATGGCGGAGCGCATCCGCGACGCTGCCCCGCGCCACCGCATCCTGGATCAGCCAGAGGCGCGTCATCAGGTCGCGGCGGCTGAGCGCATCCGAAGCGGCCATGTCCGCTCTCGCGATCGCGGTCTGGCCGCGCATGTCCGAGATGGCGCCGAGCACGGCATAGGCGCTCGCCACGGTGAGATCGCGGCGCAGCGAACCCAGGGCTTCGGCGCGCGCCTGCACCAGATCGGTCGCCGAAGCGTCGCTGCGGATGCGGCCTGCGGCCCGATCGGCGAGGGCGCGGGCGTCGCCGGGCCAAAATTCGAGCGCGGACGACGGCCGCACGTCGGCATATCGCCGCGCCAGACCGCTCGCCAGGACGAGCCACGCCGTGGCCAGTATCGCCAGCACCAGCGCCGCCCGGAAGGCGATGCTCGGCACAGGCGGTGAGACGGTGGCCGTCGTCACGCGCCGCGCTCAATGCGGCGCGGCGGTCGCGCCATAGCCATAGCCATATTCATAGCCATAACCGGAGCTCGACTGTCGCGCGTCATATTTGGTGAGAACGATACCGAGCATCCGGGCGCGCGAGCCGACCAACCGTTCCATTGCGATCCGGGCGAGGTTGGCTCGGGTATGCCCGGCTTCGACGACATAGACCAAACCGTTGACTGCGTTCGCGATCAGCGGAGCGTCGGCAAGCCCCATCACCGGCGGGGAATCGATCAGGACATGGTCGAAGTGCTTGAGCAGCGTCCGGACGACGTCCCTGAGACGCGGCCCGACCAGCAGGTCCGCCGCATTGGGCGGGAGCGGTCCCGCAGTCAGGATCGTCAGGTTCGGATGCGTCGAGGCTTGCAGCGCCGCATCGAGATCGTTGCTGCCCGACAGCAAGGTACTGAGCCCGACCTCGTTTCCAAGGCCGAACTGTCGATGCACGGACGAGGCGCGCATGTCGGCGTCGACCAGCACCACTTTCTTCCCGGCCCGGGCCAGCGAGTGCGCCAGCGCGTAGCAGGTGGTGGACTTGCCCTCGCGCGATCGCGTGCTGGTCACCAGCAAGGAGCGTGGCGTGCCATGGGCGGTCGACAGTTGCAGACTGGTCTGCACCGCCAGATACGATTCGACCAACGGCGAACGGACATTGTCCAACTCGCTCAGCGGCAGCGGATCGTCGCTCTGCGGCACGACGCCGAGCAGCGGGGAGTTCAGCATCTTCGAAACCTGCGGCGGATCGGTGATGCCCTCCGTGATCTGCTCGAGCAGCCATGTCAGTCCGCCTCCGAGCGCCAGGCCGGCCGCCAGCGACAGCAGCAGGTTGAGCATCAGATCCGGCCGGATCGGACGATCCGGCATCAGCGCGCGATCGACGACCGACATGTTGTTCATCCCGACTCCGCCGGCGACACCGATCTCCTTGTAGCGCTGGAGCAGGCCGTCATAGAGTTGACGGTTGGTGTCCACGTCGCGCTGATAGATGTTGTACTGGATGCTGCGCCGACGCAGATCGATCAGACCATTTGTCAGGCTGGTGACCTTGTCGCGCAGCGCCGTCTCGCGATCCAGGCTGGCCTGATAGGCGTTCTGGTAAGAGCGGCTCACGCGACTTTCCTCGTCACGGATGCTGCCGTCCAGGTCCTGGATCTGCGCGTTCAGGGCTTTCGCCGGCGGATAATCCGGCTCGAACTGGATCATCAATCGCGAATATTCGGCCTTCAACTCGGCCTGTTTTTCTCGCAACTGGTTGATCGCGTTATTTTCGAGCGCCGTCTGGTTGGACCCCGCTCCACGGATGTCATCCAGATTGCTTTGCGCCTGGATCCGATCCGCCGTGGCGACAGCGAGCGCATCGTTGAGATGGGCCACCTCGTCTCCCTGCAGCGAGCGTTCGTCGCTGACCTGCCCGGTGGAGCGATCGACGACCCCGGGCAGGTTGACGATCCCCTCGCGCGACGCATAGCTGACCAGCAGCCGCTCCGAGTCCTCGAGCCGCTGGCGAATGTCGGTGAGCCGCTTTTCCAGGAAATCCCGGGCATAGCTGGTCGCATCGAACCGGCGCCGAAGGTTGGCCTGGATGAACTCGTCGCCCCATGCGTTCATGATGCGGGTGGAGAGTCGGGGGTCGGGGCTCGTGAAATAGATGTCGACCAATCGCGAGGCGCGCACCGGTGCGACCGAGACGTGATCCTGAAGGATCGTCGATGCCAGGCGGGCCGATAGCGCGCGGCCTTCCGGGCTGGCGGCCGTGACCCCGACCCGGCGCAGAGCCTTGTCCCGATCGACGTGGAAACTGGCGAAGAAACTCGGATCCTCATCCAGTTTCAGCGTCCGAACGACCTGATCGGTCAAGCTGCGATCCTTCAGGAGCGCGTACTGGGTCTGATAGAAATCGGTGTCGGCGGTATGGTCCTCTTTCTCGACACCCTGGAAACCGGTCACCTGGTCGCCGTCACGCCCGATCTCGATGCGGACCGACGACTGGTATAACGGCGTCGTCAGCAACGTGACGACCAATCCCGTCACGACCGCGGCGAGCACGGTCGCGAGGATCACCCATTTGCGGCGCAGGGCGGCGCGCATCGCCCGGGTCGGCAGCGGTATCTCGATCGCGTCCGCTGCGGGCTTCGGATTTGCGCGGGCGTCGTAACCCGTCTCGGGGATGCTGAAGAAAGGCTGGTTCATTTCGGCCGCTCTATTGGAGTGCGATGACGAGCGGCGTCGCCAGGGCCGGCGCCAGCTGCATCACGTCTTTGAACATGCGGCGCGCCCGCGAATTGCCGACGACGATCACGTCGTTCGAATAGATTGTGGGGTCGGGGTAGATACCGCGCCGGATCGCACCGATGTTGTAGAGCGCCGCCATCGGCTGATGACCGACGGTGCGGAACACCACCACATCGTCGAGCTTGGCGAATTCGGTGATCCCCTTGGCGGTTGCCACCGCACGCATCAGCGACATGTTGCCGACCACAGGGAAGATACCCGGTTGATTGACCTGTCCGTCGACCGTGAAGGTCCGGCTGACCGCTTCCTTCATGTTGACCACGACCTTCGGCTCGCGGACGTAGCTCGCCAGGCGTTTGGCGAGCAGGCCGGAGAGTTGCGTCGGCGTAAGCCCCGCGGCGTCGACCGTCCCGACCAGCGGAAGCGAGAGCCGTCCGCTCGCATCCGTCTGCACGTCTCCGCTCAGGTCGGACGCACCGAAGACGGTGATCGTAAGCTTGTCGAACGGCCCGATGATATAGGGCTGCGCCGACTGGATCAGATCGGCGCCGGTCGGGGGGGGCAGCACCTTCTGGGGGGCCACGGCGATGGCCTGACCCGGCGCCCCGAAGGGCGGTGCGCTGGCGCAGGCCGAGGCACACAGGCACAGCACGAGGAACAGCGGACGGTAAGGCATACCGGCACTCCGTTGGAGGTCGCGAGCAAGGACATTGGCGGGGGCGCCGACGCGCCGTGGCGAGGGCGCGGACGCGGGTTCCGCTATATCCGATCTCCGCCCCGCTCCGGTGGGGGGCCGTCGGACGACGGGCGCCGGCACGCGCAGCATGGCGACGCACGCCATGACGAAGACCGAACCGATCAGCGGCGTTCGCAGCGGATAATCCAGCAGGCTGGATCCCAGGATCAGGCCGCTCTGCAGCAGTCCGAGGCGGCCCATGTCGCGGCGCGTCACGCCGTGCGCCCGGTCGTGACGGAGCAGCGCGAGGCCCCGTGTCATCCACCATGCCAGGAAGACGGCGAGCAGGCAGAGCGCGGGCAGACCGCCCTCGATCGCGATCTGCATCAGATCGTTATGCGCTTCATTGGCGTAATGCGGATTGAGCAGATCGATCGGCTCGAACCGCCTGTAGACCGGATCGAAGGATCCGAAGCCCGAGCCGAACGGGAAGAAGGCCCTGGCCGTTCGGACGAGGGCCGGCAGCCAGGTATACCGGCTTTCCTCCGCCGTCTGGGTATGCAGCAGACGCTGCAGCGCGAGCGCGTGCGAACCCGTGATCGCCAGCGTCAACAAGCCGATCGGCAGGATAACCGCGGCGGCGACGAGAAGTCGTTCCTTTCGGCGCATCCGCCCGGGACGATCGCGCCTCTTCCCGATGCCCCGGCTCCATAAGACCGTGCCGAAAGCGGCCAGCGCCGAGGCGATCAGTCCGACGCGGGAGCCTGTGGCGAGCACCGAAAGGCCGAGCAGACTGCCCATAGCGATCACGAACGGCAGCGCCATCGTGCGGACCGTCGATCGGGTCGCCAACAGGAAATGGATCGGGCCGAGCAGCGAAATGCCGATCGCCATCATCAATGCGTGATGATTGCGGTTGGCGAAGAACCCAACGGCCACATCGCTGTTGGTGGTGCGATACAAGGCGAGCGGCGTGGCGTCGCCACCCGCGATCTGCGCAAGTCCCAAGATCGCGCCGACAATCGACAGCAAGAAGACTGGAAGTACAAGCAGACTTCGATCAGTCCGCGGCATGGACAAGATCGCGGTCAACGTCGCCAGTGCAGGAAGACACGCCAGCAGCGCGTTCACCGTGAGGTCGGGTGTCATGCTCCACGGGCGGGAGGCGGGCGGAACGGCGAGCGGCTCGACCAGGCTCGCGTAGAAGCCATGGCCCGGAAGGTCGCGCCATACACCGAATGGCAGCGGGACGAGTTGTAACGCGACAAGCGCGACACACGCGCCCGCAAAGAGCAGCGGCGGCCTTTGCCCGCGCAGACGATCCCATTGCGGCGCCCACAGCGTCACGAGAATGAGAACAAGCGCGGCGAGCCGGACAATCGTCTGCTGCGACTCGTCAGCCCTCGATGCGCCACCCGTCATCGCGAGGACGGCCAGCCACGCGCAGACGATCGCATATCGGAATGCATCGCGCGGAAATAGGCTTGCCGTCATGTGCCCCGCTATCCATTCGATCGAATGGCAAAAGGCGGCCTTGGTGCCGCTCGCAAAGAAAGACGAAGTGCGTCAGGGGCTGACGGGGCTTGCGCTGCCGCCGCCGGTCGCCAGCGCCGCTACCCCGCCCACGGTGCTGGCGGTGAGGCCGAGAACGCCGAAGAGCGCGCCTGCGCCCAGAAAGCCATTACCTCCCGCGGCAGCCACACCGGCTCGTGCGGACGACGTCAGCGGCGAGATGGATAATTTGCTCGCCGGGTTCAGACAGGCGGTTCGGCCGGCCCCCGCTGTCAGCTTAGCGAGATTTCCGCCCCGCGCTTTCAGAGCCGCGCGGGTTGTCAGGCTCGTCCTGCGCGTCTTCGGATCGACTGGCGCCGTGGCAGCCGACTGTATCATCGGCAGACCGGTCGCAGGATCGATGCAGGACGACAAATTGGTGCTGCCGACGGGATTTGCGCAGCGCACGGATCGAGCGAGGCTCGCGATCGGCAAGCCGGTCGTGTGATCGATGCAGGACACCTGCCTGGCGCGGACGGAAAAATCGTCGGGGCGAGAGAGGTCGCTCCCTCCGGCGGGATTGGCGCTTGCAGCCCAACCGGGAGCTGAAAACAGCGCGGCGACCGTCACAATGACTGTGATGCTCGAGACATGCATTGCGAAGCCTCCTTCGATAAGACTTTCAGAGTTCCTTTCTTTTATTGGAGGAGAAAGATAATGATTCGATAATAACGGAGCTCTTGTTAACCATGGATGGGCCGTATCGGATTGTACTTTGGTCTAATCCAGCACCAAGATCCCGTGTTAGCCCGCCTCCTACTGGAAAGCGGCCATGACTTCAGTCTGATGGAGTGTCGGTGGAACACGCTATGATCGGCCTGCCTCTCGCCGCCCACGGCGTCAATTCCCGGCGCTTGTCGGGGCTTGACGATCGGGATGACAGCCAGGATCGCGGGCTCGCCGCAACCGGACCCGCCGATGGTGGACAGGGCCGATTGTCTCTCACAAAATTAGACGATCGTCGTAGTGGACTTCGCCTAAAGATGGTTTGATTATCGGACTATGTCGTTCAATCCCTTCGATCCTGGCTATTACGACTCCGATGACCTTTTGCGCTTCGGCTTTGGTGCCGTCGGCAAGAATGTGAGGGTCTCGAAGGACTGCATGATCGTCGGCCTTTCCCGGATTTTCCTGGGCGACGATATCCGAATCGACAGCGGCGTCTCGGTCATCGCGACGACGGGTTGCCTACGTCTTGCCGGGATGAACCATATTGGAGGTGGATGCCATCTGGCAGTGGCGGCGGACCTGACGATCGGACCTCACTCCGGCTTCTCTCAGGGCGTCAAGGTCTACACCAGTACCGACGATTACGGTGGCAACTGGCTGGCCGGGCCGCTCGTCCCGCCCGAGTATCGGAATTACCGCACCCGACCGATCACGATCGGCCGTTATTGTGTCTTTGGCGCGGGTACGGTCATCTTGCCGGGATGCTCGGCGGCAGATGGCGTCGCTGTCGGTGCTCTCTCGCTGGTCACCAAGCCGTTGGCGGAGTGGACCCTGTATCACGGCAACCCCGCGCGCCGCATCCGCAACCGTGGCCGGAACGCGATAGCGCTGGCCGAACGACTCGCCGCAGCGACCGTGCCGGAAACATGCGATCCGTCGTGAGTGTCAACGCGCCGCGATGTCACCGCGGGCGTCGAGCGTCTCGAGGCCGCCATCCTCAAGAGGGTCGACGCGTCGCTGTTCGCGACCGAGTTCAGGCGTATGGAACGACGCATAGGCAATGCCGGTACGCTCGGCGCGAAGCACAAGCTGTTGTCTTGCCAAGCCGACGACGAGAGAACGGGCCGCACGCGAAGCGTCACCCCGACGCTGCACACTGTCTATGTCGCCGGCGAGCAATCTGAGCGTGAGCAGTTCGCTGCTGGTAGCTTCGGCTTCGTCTACCGGCGCCGGTCGCGCGATCTCCGGTTCAGGATACGCCACCGCACCGGATTGGTCGATTCCACTTTGAGTTCGCCGGCAGCCGGCACAGATCGTCTACAGCCGTGACAATATGCGGGAGCGCGCGGGGGATCGTTCTACGACCAATCGAGACCATCGGTCTGAAATCAACGTATCGTTCGATGGATGCGGTGCCGGTTGCAGGAATCGAACCCGCGACCTTCGGTTTACAAAACCGCTGCTCTACCAGCTGAGCTAAACCGGCGCGCGCACTCCATGCGTCATGGCACGCCGAAGGTCCAGCCTTCGGTGTCGCGGACCGCGGGCATCGCGGGCGGGTTCCACAGCCTCCGATCGGCCGCGGCGCGGCGCAGCCAGGCGGCGGTGAGGATCGCGTCGCTGGCATGATCGGCGACCGCGCTGCTCCGTCCCGACGGCAGGCTGGCGATCGCGGGATGGACGAGCGCAGAGTCGAGCGCCGCCCAGCTCCGCATCTTGCTGCCCCCGCGCACGCCCGCGGCGCGCGCGGCGATCGTCGTATAGACCTCGACGAGCAGCGGGCCGGTCGCGGGCACCGGATCGAACGGCCACAGCGGCACGCGTCCGCCGAGCCGGTGGAGCAGGCGCATCCCGGTCAGGCTCGACTTGCCGACCTGCGCCGCGCCGACCAGGTTGAAGCAGCTCTGCGCGGTGCCGAAGCCCGCGGCGCGACACGCCGCCTCGGTCGCGCGCAGCCGGCCGCCGCCGCCGCCGAACAGATCACCCTCGCGGCCGCCATGGCGGCGATAGTGCCGGCTCGCCTCGACATGGTCGACGAACCCGCCTGCCGCGAGATGCGGATCGGCGGCGGCGAGCCCGTCGACCAGCGCCCATAGCGCGCGGGCGTCGCGCGGGCCATCCGGCCATCCCGGCAGATAGGCGCCGCGATCGGCGAACGGCAGCGCGGGGGAAAGATCGAGCCCGACCAGCAGGTCGCTCCGCGCGGCGGCATGGTCGAGCAGCCAGTCGAGCACCATCGGGCGCGACCAGCCGCCCGCGGGCGGCGTGACCAGCACCGGCATCGCGTCGCCGCCGTCGCACAGTGCGATCGCGATGCCCTTCTGGCGGGGCGTCGCCGCGCCCGACCAGTCGATACAGGCGAAGCGCGCGAAACGGCGGATCACCGCCTGCGCGGTCGTGGCGGTTTCCTGGCACGGGCATGCGCGCAGGCGCTGGCGATCATGTCGCGCACCGCATCCTCATCGGGTCCGTCGTAGCGGACCAGCACCGCGGGATAGCCGGCATAATGCGGCGTCTCGAAGAAGGTGTCGGGAAAGGTCTCGAGCATCGCCAGCTTGAGCCCCATCTCGATCCGCAGGCCAAAGCTGATCGCGGGCTCGCGGCCGGTGAACAGGAAGGCGTTGCCGTTCGCCTTGACCGCGGGCTGGCCGTAGCTGGTCGACAGCTCCGCGTCCGGAAAGCCGAGCGCCACCGCCACCGCCTCGTCGAAGGTCATGCCCCGCGCTCCTCGCGTAGCCGTTGCCAGTGCGCCAGCCGCTCGGCGATCTTCGCCTCGAAGCCGCGCGGCGAAGGCGTGTAGAAGGTCTGCGGCGTCATCTCGGCGGGCCAGTAATCGTCGCCCGAAAAGGCGTCGGCGGTGTCGTGGTCGTACTGATAGGCTTGGCCGTAGCCGATCTCCTTCATCAGCCGGGTCGGCGCGTTGAGGATCGTCTCGGGCGGCATCAGCGATCCGGTCTCGCGGGCGGATCGCGTCGCCGCCTTGTACGCCTTGTAGCCGGCGTTCGACTTGGGTGCAGTCGCGACATAGAGACACGCCTGCGCGAGCGCGAGCTCGCCTTCGGGCGAGCCCAGGAAATCGTAGCAATCCTTGGCGGCGAGGCACTGGACCAGCGCCTGCGGATCGGCGAGCCCGATATCCTCGATCGCCATCCGCACCAGTCGCCTGGCGAGGAACAGCGGCTCCTCGCCGCCCACCAGCATCCGCGCGAGATAATACAGCGCCGCCTGCGGATCGGAGCCGCGCACCGCCTTGTGGAGCGCGGAAATCAGATTGTAATGGCCTTCGCGGTCCTTGTCGTAGACCGGCATCCGGCGGTGAAGCAGCGCCGCGAGCCCGGCGGGATCGAGCGGTTCCTCGATCGCGATGGAGAACAGCGTCTCGGCCTGGTTGAGCAGGAAGCGGCCGTCCCCGTCCGCCGATGCGATCAGCGCGGCACGGGCGTCGTCGTCGAGCGGCAGACCGCGATCCTCGGCCGCCTCGGCGCGCGCGAGCAGTTCGCCGAGCGCGGCATGATCGAGCCGGTGGAGGATCAGCACCTGCGCACGGCTGAGCAGCGCGGCGTTGAGCTCGAACGATGGGTTCTCGGTGGTCGCGCCGACCAGGATGACGGTGCCGTCCTCCACATATGGCAGGAAGCCGTCCTGCTGCGCGCGGTTGAAGCGGTGGATCTCGTCGACGAACAGCAATGTGCGCGTACCGGTGCGGGTAGCGCCACGCGCCTCGGCGAACAGCTTCTTGAGATCGGCGACGCCCGAGAACACCGCCGAGATCATCACGAAGCGCAGGCCCACCGCATCGGCGAGCAGCCGCGCGATCGTGGTCTTGCCGGTGCCGGGCGGCCCCCACAGGATCATCGACGAGAGTCGCCCCGCCGCGACCATCCGCCCGATCGCACCCTCCGCGCCGGTCAGGTGCGCCTGCCCGACCACGTCGTCGAGCGCGTGCGGGCGCAGCCGGTCGGCAAGCGGCGCAGCCTCGGCGGGGACCGCGGCAGCGGGCGGTGTGTGGTCGGCGAAGAGATCGGCCATACGGGGGGATATAGGCGATCGGCGGTGAACCGTCAGCCGCCCGCGTTGCCGGAGTCCGGTTCGAGCGACGAGAATCTCCTTGCTCCTGACGTAACGTCAGGGCGTACGACTCGCGGCATGATCGAGGCCATCGAGATCGGCGAGGTCGCCGCCCGCACCGGGCTCAGCCATCGCGCGTTGCGCTTCTACGAGGCGCGCGGGCTGGTGCGGCCGCTGCGCAGCGAGGGCGGGCGGCGCGTCTACGGGCCGGGCGAACTGGCGCGGTTGAACGCGGTGGTGGCGCTCAAGCGCGCGGGCTTCAGCCTCGCCGAGATCGGCCGCACGCTGGCGGACCGGCGGGCCGATCTCGCCGGGCTGGTCGCCGCGCAACTCGCCGATCTCGATCGCCGTCTCGACGAGCTGACCGCTTCGCGCGGGCTGCTCCTCACCGTCCAGTCCCGCATCGACCGAGGCGAGCCGATCGACGTCGCGACGCTGTGCTCGCTGATCCGAACCGGAGAAACGACCGTGGAACCCGAAAACTGGAGGGCGGTGACCGACCGCTACTTCACGCCCGAGGAAAAGGCCGAATGGCGCGAGAAAATGGCGGATGTCCCCGCCGGCTTCGATCAGCAGGCATATGGCGAACGATGGAAGGCGCTGTCGGCGCGCATCGAGGCGGCGCAACCGCTCGATCCGGCGTCCGCGCCGGCACAGGCCTTCGTCGACGAGTGGTTCGCGCTGCTCAAGCCGTTCAGCGAGGTCGCGACGCCGGCGATGTGGACCGGCGCGGCGCGGATGTACGAGAAGATGGACGAATGGCCCGCGCACGCCGATCCCGGCTTTTCCGCAGAGGTCTGGCGCTTCATCCAGGCTGCGACCAAAGCGCGGCTCGATGCCGGCGGTACGGTCGATGGTCCCGCCTGGATGAGAGCGACATGAGCGGCGAGGCCCGCGATCGCCGCGTTGTCTGGCTCGCGCTCGCGGGTCTCGTGCTCGCCTGGGGGCTGCCCGAGGCGCGGCTGCCGTCGCTGCTCGCGCCCGGCGATACGCTCGCCCCCAGGCTGGCGCGCGAGGCGATGTGGTGGGGCTTCGGTGCGATCATGCTGGTCTGGGTGACGCGTGTCGAGCGCCGGCCGCTCGCCTCGATCGGGCTCGGCCGCCTGCGTCCGTCGAGCGTCGGCTGGGGGCTGGTGTTCGTCGTGCCGATGATCGCCAGCGTGATGCTGAGCTATGCGGTGATCCTCCCTGCGCTCGGCCTGCATCAGGACATGGCGACGACGCGCTCGATCATCGCGGTGCCGCTCTGGCTGCAATGCGCCACGATGGTGCGCGCGGGCGTGGTCGAGGAGATCCTCTATCGCGGCTATCCGATCGAGCGGCTGCGGATGCTGACCGGCAGCGTATGGCCTGCGGCGATCGTGTCGGCACTCGTCTTCATCGCCGCGCATTGGGGGTGGGCGCCGTCGCAACTGATCGTCGTCGCGTTCGGCGCGGCGATCCTGACCGCGCTCTATCTGTGGAAGCGCGATCTGCCGGCCTGCATGATCGCGCACATGCTGACCGATCTCATCGGATTTGGCCTGGCCCGAGCGCAGCACTGATCTTCGCGGCCACCGCCGCGAGATCGGCGGGCGCGGCGGGGGGATCGGCATAGGTCGGGTGGGCGAGCGGGACGCCGTGATATTCGGGCGTGACGTGCATGTGGAAGTGGAACACCGTCTGGTCGGCATCCACGCCGCTGTTCTGGCGGATGAAGATGCCGTCCGGATGCAGCGCCGCCGCCTGCGCCTGCGCGATCCGCTGCGTCACCAGCATGAGGTGCGCGAGGATGGCGGGATCGATGTCGAGCAGGTTGCGGACATGCTGCCTGGGGATCACCAGCAGATCGCCGGTGCTCACCGGGTGGATGTTCATGAAGGCGAGCACCCACGGATCCTCGTACACCTCGACCGCCGGGAGCCGCCCGTCGAGGATACTGGCGAAGGCGTTGTCGGCATAGGCGCCGGTCAGCCCGGTGGCGGTGCCCGCCGCCGATCCGGGCGCGACCTGCGCCGCTGCCGGGCCGGCCAGGCACAGGGCCAGCAACGCGAAGGCGGCCCCGCGCAAGCCTCAGCCCTTGAGCTTGGTGTTGCACGCGCTCCAGTATTTCGGCCAGGTCTGGCCCGCGGGGATCTTGCCCGCGGCCTTGTCGGCGGACCACATCTGGCCGCACTTGCGCTGGCGATCGTGCATCGCCGCCATCGCGGCGCTGGGGGCAGCCGCGGATTTGGGCGCGGATTTCGGCGCAGATGGTGCGGCGGTCTTGGTGGCCGCCGGAGCCGT
Source organism: uncultured Novosphingobium sp. (assembly GCA_964658585.1). Classification (GTDB taxonomy): domain Bacteria; phylum Pseudomonadota; class Alphaproteobacteria; order Sphingomonadales; family Sphingomonadaceae; genus Solisphingomonas. Next base: position 5,857 of record CAZZZX010000014.1, on the reverse strand, counting down.
GGCGGGGGCGGGGGCCGCGGCGGTCGCGCCCGCGGTGCCGCGGCACTGGGCGAGGAACTGGTTCCAGGTCTGGCCGGCGGGCAGCGTCTTGGCGGTCTTGGCCGCCTGATACTTGGCGCCGCACGTCTTCATGATGTTGTCGGCGCGCGCCATGCCCGAAACGCCCACCATCGCGAGGCCCATCGCGATCATCGTCACCTTGCGCATCTGCTTCCCCTTTCGATCGAACGCGGCGATCCTAGCACGCGGCGCGGCCCGCGCTAGGCGCGTCAGCCGCTGTTGCGCAGCGCGGTGGCGATCGCGTTGATCGACAGCTCGATGCCTTCGCGGATGCGCGGATCGTCCTCGCCGCCGCGATGGCGTTTGAGCAGCTCGACCTGGAGCAGGTTCAACGGTTCGATATAGGGCAGCCTGAGCCTGATCGAGCCTTCGAGCGCGGGGTTCTTCTCAAGCAGCCGGGTCTGGCGCGTGACCGAGAGCAGGCAGTCATGCGTCTGCTGCCAGCCGTCGCGGATGCGATCGAAGATCGCGCGCGCGCGCGCCGCATCCTCGACCAGCGGCAGGTAATGCGTCGCGATGCCGAGGTCGGACTTGGCGAGCACCATCTCGAGATTGTCGAGCGTCGCCGCCAGGAACGGCCACGCCTCCAGCATCTCGCGCAGCAGCGCCATGTCCTTGAACGCGGCGAGTGCGTGGCCGACCCCGTACCAGCCGGGCAGCATGATCCGGGCCTGCGCCCAGGAGAACACCCACGGGATGGCGCGCAGATCCTCGATCCGGTCCGACTTGGTGCGGCTCGCGGGGCGCGAGCCGATCTTGAGGCCCGCGATCTCGGGCAGCGGCGTGATCTGGCGGAAGAAGGTGCGGAAATAATCGTCGCCATAGACGAGGTCGCGATAGGCGGCGAACGCGGCATCGCTGATCCCCGCCATCGCGTCGGCGAAGCGGCCGTAATCCGCATCCGACAGCTTGGGCGCCTCGAGGCTGGCGAGGATCGTCGCGGACGCCATCGCCTCGAGATTGGTCGTGGCGCTCTCGACGGTGCCGTATTTGGCGGCGATCACCTCGCCCTGCTCGGTGATGCGGATGCGGCCGGCGACCGTGCCCGGCGGCTGAGCAAGGATCGCCGCGAACGACGAGCCGCCGCCGCGCCCGACCGCGCCGCCACGGCCGTGGAAGAGCTGCATCGCGACGCCCGCCCGCCCGAACACCGGCGCCAGCGCCCGGCTCGCCTGATGCAGCGACCAGACCGAGGTCAGATAGCCGCCGTCCTTGTTCGAGTCGGAATAGCCGACCATCACCTCCTGATGGCCCCGTGCGGTGGCGAGCGCGGCGATCTCGGGCAGCGCGAAATAGGCGGTCATCACGTCCGGCGCGTTCTGGAGGTCGCCGATCGTCTCGAACAGCGGCACCGCCATGATCGGCGCGACCGGCGCGGCGCCGTCCGCCCCCGGCCGGTACAGCCCCGCCTCCTTGAGGAGGATATGGACTTCCAGCATGTCCGACACGGTCTCGGACTTGGAGATGTTGTAGATGCGGATGCAGCCCTCGCCATAGCGCGCGTGCGCCTCCGCCGCGGCGCGGACGATCGCGAGTTCGGACGCGGTCTCGTCCGAATAGGTGCCCCACGGGCTCGACAGCGGGCGCACGGTGGCGAGCTCGGCGCGCAGCAGCGCGACGCGGGCGTCCTCGTCGAGCGCCTTGTAGTCCGCCTCGACGCCCGCGGCGGCGAGCAGTTCGGCGACGACGCGCTCGTGGACGTCCGCATTCTGCCTGAGGTCGAGCGTGGCGAGGTGAAAGCCGAACGTATCGACCGCGCGGACCAGCCGCGACAGCGCGCCGCCCGAAGCCATCGCGCCGCCCGCGCCGCTCAGCGCCTGCGCGATCGTCTTGAGGTCGGCACGCAATTCGCCGGGATGCGCATAGGGCTCGGCATCGCTCCGCACCGCGCGCGGCGCGGCGCGGCCGGTAAGATCGCTGTAGGTCCGCGCTAGCCGCGCATAGATGCCGGTCAGCGCGCGGCGATAGGGCTCGTCGTCGCGGGTGCGCGCGGGATCGTTGGCGGCCTCGGCGAGCGCGGTCAGCGCGGGGCTGACCTGCGCCAGCTCGGTCGAGATCGACAGTTCGGCGCCGAGCGCGTGGATCCGCGCGAGGTAGAAGCCGAGCACCGCCTCGGACGACCGCGCCAGCACCAGCCGCAGCGTCTCCGCATTGACGTTGGGATTGCCGTCGCGGTCGCCGCCGATCCAGTTGCCGACCTGGAGAAAGCTCGGCGTCCGGCTGCCGAGCGCGCGGTCCCAGCGTTCGTACAGCGCGGGGAGCGCGGGCAGGAACACCTCGCGCAGATAGGCGAGCGCGGTGTCGATCTCGTCGGCGACGTACAATCTCTCGCGACGCAGCGCGCGGGTCTGCCAGAGCAGGGCGATCTGGCGGGTGATCGCATCCTCGACGAGATCGCCGTCCGCGGTCTCCATGGCGCCGGTGTCGCGCACCGCCATCAGCTCGGCGATCCGGTTGCGATGGTCGATCATGCTCTTGCGCCGCACCTCGGTGGGGTGCGCGGTGAGCACCGGGACGAGCAGCGCATGATCGAGCAGTTCGGCGACCCGCCCGGTACCGATCCCCTGCCTGTCGAGCCTCGCGATCGCGCTGGCGACATCGGCATCGGGCTCGGCGGCGACGCCCTGCCGGTCCTCGGCGAGGTTGGCGAGCAGCGAGAACAGCATGAAGCCGCGCACGAAGGCGAGCGTGTCGTCGAGGCTGAGCGCATCCAGCCCGCTGTCGATCGCATCCGAGGCGACGATGCCGCGCGCGCGATCGACCGAGGTCGATCGGATATATTCGATCCTGCGGAACAGCGCGTCGCCGCTGCCATCGCGGATCACGTCGCCGAGCAGGCGCCCCAGGAAACGGATGTCGGGGTTCTGCGTGACGATCGGTGCGGCCATGCTGCGATGCTGCACCGCGGCGTGACGAGGGTCAACGCCCGTCGATCCGCGCCGAGTCTACCCGGGGAGGAATTTAGATCACGCCTCCAGCGGCACGTCCCAGTAGAGCCAGTCGCGCCAGCTTTCATGGAGATAGTTGGGCGGGAAGCGGCGGCCGTTCTCCTGCAGCGCCCAGCTGGTCGGTCGCGCGGCGGGCTTGGCGAGCGTCATGTGCGCCTGGCGCGGCGTGCGGCCGCCCTTGCGCAGGTTGCACGGCGCGCACGCGGTGGCGACATTCTCCCACGTCGTCCGCCCGCCCTGCGCGCGCGGAATGACGTGATCGAAGGTGAGATCATGCCGACTCCCGCAATACTGGCACGAGAAGCTGTCGCGCAGGAACAGGTTGAAGCGGGTGAATGCCGGCCATGCCGAGGGGCGCACGAACTGGCGCAGCGCGATCACCGAGGGCAGCTTCATCTCGAAGCTCGGCGAATGGACCGCACGCTCGTAGGTGGCGACGATGTCGACGCGCTCGAGGAACACCGCCTTGACCGCGGTCTGCCACGGCCACAGCGAGAGCGGGTAGTAGCTCAGCGGCGTATAGTCCGCGTTGAGCACGAGCGTCGGGCAACCGTCGGGGTGTCGAATGAGATCGGGGTGGTACATGAAAAACGACCGTCCTCCGCCCTGGCGCCAAGGCCCCGAGCCGGTCTCCTGCCCTGTCGCACCCAGGACGCCGGAGCCGGGCGGCCCTGCGTCTGCTATCCACGTCGGCGGTCCGAATGCCCGACCGAGGTGACGGCAGCATGACAGCATTGTTCGCGACTCGCGGTCAAGAGCCAAGGTGATGGACGACGCGGCGCCCGGCCCGGTCGTCACCCGCTTCGCGCCGAGCCCGACCGGGCGGCTGCATCTCGGCCACGCCATGTCGGCGATGCGATCGCACGACTTCGCGCGCGGCCGGGCCGGCCGTTTCCTGCTGCGCATCGAGGATATCGACCCCGGCCGCTCGCGCGAGGCGTTCGTCGCGGGGATCGAGGAGGATCTGCGCTGGCTGGGGCTGGAGTGGGACGGCCACCCGCTCCGCCAGTCGGCACGGCTGCACCTTTATCGCCGGGCGCTCGACCGGCTCAAGGCGGACGCGCTCGTCTATCCCTGCTTCTGCACGCGTGCAGAGATCGCCGCCAGTGCCGCCGCGCCGCACGGCCCCGAGGGGTCGCTCTACCCCGGCACCTGCCGTGCGCTCTCCGCGGCGGAACGAGAGACGCGGATGGCGCGCGAGCCGCACTGCTGGCGGATCGACATGGCGACCGCGAGCGCGCGGGCCGGGAGGCCGAGCTGGCACGATGCGATCCGCGGCCAGATCGTCGCGCGACCGGAGGCGCAGGGCGACGTCGTGCTCGCGCGCAAGGACGCGCCGGTTTCCTATCATCTCGCGGTGACGGTCGACGATGCGGCGCAGGGAGTCAGCGACGTCATCCGTGGCGCGGACCTGTTCGAGGCGACGCATGTCCACCGCCTGCTCCAGGCGCTGCTCGGCCTGCCGACGCCGCGCTACCGGCATCATCCGCTGCTCGTCGACGCTGCGGGGCGCCGCCTCGCCAAGCGCCACGGCGCACCCGCGCTCGCCGAGCTGCGCGCGCGCGGCGTGGATCCGGCGGTCGTGCTTGCGGCGCTGCGGCGGGGCGACATGCCGAACCTCTAAATCCTCGCTGCCGAAGGAGGGAGGATTTGTCGGCTCGACGCCGCCCCCCACCGCGCCTACATATCCGCCATGGCCACCTTCCTCTCCATCCTCGTCGTGATCTTCGCGCTCGGCGCACTCGGCGCACTGGTGCGCGGCATCGTCATGTTCCTGCGCGCATCGGGCGAGGAGGCGCGCGCCGGGATCGGGCCGTCCGAGTCGAGCCTCAGGCAGAACAAGATGATGTGGCGGCGCATCCAGTTCCAGGCGGCGGCGATCGCCGCGGCGGTGCTGCTGCTGATGCTCGCGCACCCGCACGGCTGAGCGCCCGCGGCGCCGGCGATGGTCAAGCTCAACAGGATCTACACGCGCACCGGCGACGATGGCGACACCGGCCTCGTCGACGGATCGCGCACGCCGAAGAACGCCGCGCGGATGGATGCGATCGGCACCGTCGACGAGGCCAATTCGGCGATCGGCATCGCGCTGCTCGCGGTGCCGGCGGACGACCCGGCCGCCGCCATGCTGGGGCGCATCCAGAACGAGCTGTTCGATCTCGGCGCCGACCTCGCCACCCCGCTGGACATGGCGGACACCGGCATGGCGCTGCGCATCCTGCCCGGCCAGGTCGAGCGGCTCGAACACGAGATCGACGCGATGAATGCCGGCCTGTCGCCGCTGACCAGCTTCATCCTGCCCGGCGGCGGCGCGGCGGCGGCGCATCTTCATCTCGCGCGCGCGATCGTGCGCCGCGCCGAGCGCGCCGCGGTGGCGGCGAAGGACGACGGCCGCGGCATCGCCGACCCCGCGCTGCACTATCTCAACCGCCTGTCGGATCATCTCTTCACGCTCTGTCGCGTCCTCAACGCCGTGACGGGGGATGTGCTGTGGCGGCCGGGGGCGACCCGCTGAGGCCACGCAACCTTTTGCCGTCGAACGCTTTCAGCCCGCTCGGGTAGGAGTAGCACGATGGCGGCACAGTTCGAGGCGGTGGCGCCGCAAGGCGGGACCGCGACGCGAAATGCGCTCCGCGATCGCCTCGCGACATGTCGCGCGCGGACCCTCGCACTCGCGGGGCGGCTCTCCGACGCGGACGCGACCGCGCAATCGATGCCCGATGCATCGCCCGCCAAATGGCATCTCGCGCACACCAGCTGGTTCTTCGAGACTTTCGTGCTGCGCGATCACGTGCCGGGCTATGTCGCGCACGATCCGCGCTTCGCCTTCCTGTTCAACAGCTATTACG
>CAZZZX010000013.1:0-18313 GCA_964658585.1 uncultured Novosphingobium sp. | reverse complement strand
AATGTGCTCCTTCTGGAGGCGGCGTTCGAGCATGTCACCGAGGTCGTCTGCGGCGAACCCGTCACCCTAATAAGGCTGGATGTTGCGGATGAAGTCGCCCTGACCGAAGTCAGTCCGGGTCATCACGACGCCGCGGACATCCTCGCAGCGGCTCACGACCCAGAACCCAAGCTCGGACCAACGAACGGGATCGTTCTCCCGCAGGAGCGCGAAGGTCGGATACGGATCGGCGAGGAGCGCCGTATCTGCTGGATCGAGCGAGAAGCGGTGCGGAAGCGGCGGCGTCCTTTCGATAGTCGAACCGTCGGTCATGCCCATGACTTTCCGGAATAGACCGGGCGGAACGTCCGCCCATCGTGCTCAACCTGGACGACGTGTTCGCCGCCGAAATGCGCGGGGATCAGCAGCGCATTGCTATCGGCCGCTTCCGTCAGCACCCGTCGACGCGTCTCGCGCGCCTGATCCCGGTCCTCGCAATAGGCGCTGTTCCAGCCCGGCTGGTAAATCTGCATCGGATGATGGACGACGTCGCCAACGAACATCGCCTTGCGGCCGGCGGAGGCGACACGCATCAACATGCTACCCGGCGTATGTCCGGGTGCGGCGTGAAAACTCAAGCCCGGTGCGATCTCGAACCCGTCCTCCGCCCATTCGACGCGGCCGGCGTTGACGAGCGGCTGGACGCTATCCTCGAACATCCCGGCATTGACGATACGCCCGATCTCGCCCGGACCGGCGTCGAGCCGTGTCGGATCCCAGAAATCGCGGTCCGCCAACGGAAGGATGTAGCGCGCGTTGCGGAAGGTCGGCTCCCATCGGCCGTCAACGAGCCGCGTGTTCCAGCCAACATGATCGATATGGATGTGCGAGCACACGACGATGTCGATATCCTCGGGCGCGTAACCAGCATGGCGCAGACGCGCCAAGAAATTGGTGGCGAGGTGCCCGAACAGCGGGATGCCGGGGCGCTCCTTGTCGTTCCCGGCCCCGGTATCGAACAGGATGCGCTGCGTGCCCGTATCGAGCACCCAGCTTTGCAGAAAGGCGTAGAGCTTGCCGTCCTCGGGCCGGAAGTAATCCGGCACGAATTCGGGCACGTGCTCGTCCCAGTGCGAGGCCTCATAGCCCTGGAAAAGCATGTCTGGCGGGGCAAAGCTGCCCTGCCATTCCTCGACGCGATGCACGTCGATGGTACCGATACGGAATCTGTCCATGCCAGCCTTTCCTCCGACGCCCGCGTCGCCGTGCGCTAGAATTTGTAACCAAGCGTCATGCCATAGGTCCGCGGCGGCAGCAGCGAGCCCACACGGACATACCCGAAGGTTGCCGCTGCGATGATGTTATTGGAGATGACATATTTATTCGTAAGGTTGCGGACCCATGCGCCGACAGACAGATGGTCGCCGTTACGATAGAAGGTTCCGCTCATGTTGACGAGCGCATAACCTTTCTGGGCTGCATCGTTGTTGTTGAATTCATTGAAATAGATCTTCGACTGCCAGGTCGCATCGGCGTTCAGAGTGATCTTACCGAGTTCGCCGATCGGCACGTCATAGTCGAAACCGCCGCCAAACTGCCAGCGCGGCGCACTGGGCAGCCGGTTGCCGCTCAGATCGACCAACCCCGGATCGGATTTGCAAACCGGATAGGATATTCCTGCACGTGCAGGGAAGGCCGAACCGTAATAGGCATTGCAGAACGACTTGAATTTCGCGTTCAGATAGGAGCCATGCGCGTTGACCGAGAAGAGATGCGTGACCTTTCCCTGCAGCTCCAGCTCGGCGCCGTAGTTACGCGCCGAAGCTGCGTTGATCGTGGTGACGATGCTCTGCGCGTTGACGAAGCTCACCTGAAGGTTCTTGTAGTCGTAATAGAAGGCGGCGCCGCTCACCAAAATGCGATTATCTGCGAGTTTTTGCTTGAAGCCGACTTCGTAGCTCCACACCGTCTCGGGATTGATCGCCGGGTTGACGCTACCGACATTGATGACGCCCGACTTAAAGCCCTTGGTGACACTTCCATAGAGCAGCGTCGTGCTGCTCGGTTTGTATTCGAGCAGCACCTTAGGCGTGACCGAGGACCAACCCTTACCAACATCGGTCGGCGTGAAGATGCCCGCCGCGTCGAACTCGAAGAAGCCAGTGCCCTTGCGATGCTCGTAATTGTAGCGCGCGCCCGCGGTGAGCCGCAGCGTCGAGGTCAGGTCGACCGCGCCCTGCAGATAGACGCCGTAGGCATTGACCTTGACCACGCCATCCTGAAGATAGGCCCCGCTGTCGAATGTGTCGGCAGGCAGGCCGAAGAGCACGCCGAGATTGGTCGTGTTGACGCGTGTGGTGCCGGCCAGACGCTCGTGAAAATACATCGCGCCGCCGAGGAGAGAGAAGCCGTTGCCTTGATAGGTGCCGGTGAATTCCTGGCTGAACGACTTGCTGCGTTCGGTATAATCGTTGCGGCCGGCGAGCGAGACGTCGGACACGTCGAGATCGTCGCGCTGGAACCGCGAGAAGGTGCGGTACGCGGTGATCGACTTGAGATCGAAGTCGCCCGAGGTCCAGTCGAGAATGCCGGTCACACCGGTTCCGTGCCGCCGGTTGAGTGGTTCTTCGTTTGAATAGATGTTGCGCAGGTTGGGCTTTTCACCCTTCGCCGCATAGTAGTCGAGGATCGACTTGCCGCCGATCAGGGTGTGAGGAAGCGAGTCATCGGGGACAACCGACGGCCCGAAATAGTGGAAAGCGTAATTGTCGTCATGCTCGTGGATATAGTCTGCGATCACGCTTGCCTTCAGCGTATCGGTTAGATGACTGACGGCAGTGACACGGAACGTGTAGGAATTGCGATCGTCGATGTCCTTGCCGGTGTACAGGTTCTGGCCGTAGCCATCGCGGTTCTCATATTTGCCGGCGACACGGATCAGCAGCTTGTCGTCGATGACGCTGCCGCCGACGGCCCCTTCGATCACTTTCGAATTGTAATTGCCGTAGGTGCCGCGAAGATAGCCCGACAGCTCCTGCGTGGGCATGGCAGTCACCAGGTTGATCGCGCCCGCAGTTGCGCCGCGCCCGTAGAGGATGCCCTGCGGCCCGCGCAGAACCTCGATCTGATCGAGATCGTAAAAGCCGCTGAGTTGTTGGGCGGGTCGCGCGAGGATTGCGCCGTCCTGAAGGAAGGCGACGGCGCCTTCGCCACCGATGTCGAAATTGTTGAGGCCGATACCGCGGATGAAGGTGCGGTTGACGCCGAACTGATCGCCAATCGAGACGTTCGGCACAACTTGCGCGAGATCCGCGATATTCTGGATGCCGCCCGGACGGAGTTGCGCGGACGAGATCGCGGTCACCGCAGCCGGCACCCGGCTCAGGAGGGTCGACTGTTTGGTTGCGGTTACCACGATATCGCCGATCGACGGCGTGCCGCCGGCCACCCCGACATCGGCGCTTTGCGCCGGCGTCGTGTCCGACGGTGTCGTCACGGGCGCCGCTTGCGCGGCCGCAATGGCCGGGGCGCTGACCGCAGCAAGCGCGAGCGGTAAAATACGAGACTGTCGTGACATCAAGAGCATGGCTCATCCCCCCTTTTCAGGCCCGCATCGTGTCGGCGGGCATCAAGATATACTCGTGAGTATATTACACTGACACTGGGTACGCAACCGACTTCAGGTTAGCTTTCAGACCGCGCGGAGGATATCGGCAGTTGCCAGAGCGGAGACCCGCTCGCGAGTGACGCCCCATTCGGCGAGCGCCGCGCGCCCCCCGTCTCCGGATATCCCAGGCAGCGACCCGATCGCAGCCGGAGTGCGCGACAGGCGCGGAGCCGGGCTAGGCTGTACGCCCGCAGCATTCTGGTGATGGGCGTCGCGGACGGCATTGGCCGGGTGCGCGATGGCCTCGTCAAGCGTCAGCACCGGTGTGACGCACGCGTCATAGGGTATGAATGCCTCGACCCACTCGTTGCGCGATCGCGTACGGAAGATCGTCGCGATCCGGGCGGCGCGGTCCGGCCAGAGCGACCGATCGAGCTGATCCGGAAACGACGCCGGATCAAGACCAAGGCCGCGGATCAACGCGTCGTGGAATTGCGGCTCCAGGGCGCCCACGGCGATATAGCCGCCGTCCAGCGTTTCGTAGCAGCGGTAAAAATAGGCTGCGCCGTCGAGCAGGTTGACCGCCCGGCCGGGAGTCCAGAATCCCATCGCCTTCCAGGCGAAGATCTGGGTGAGGAGCATCGCGGCGCCGTCCGTCATCGCCGCGTCCACCACCTGCCCGCGACCGCTTCGCCCACGCTCGATCAGCGCGGTCAGGATGCCAGTGACAACGAACATCGATCCGCCGCCGAAATCGCCGAACACGTTGGCCGGCGGCGGCGGTGGCCGATCCGCAGCACCGATGATGTGGAGACCGCCCGTCATCGCGACATAGTTGATGTCATGCCCGGCCTTTCGCGCCAGCGGGCCAACCTGGCCCCACCCCGTCATCCGCGCATAGATCAGGCCAGGATGCATCTCGGTCAGCACGTCGGGACCGAGACCTAGCCGCTCCATCACGCCGGGACGATACCCTTCGAGCAAGACATCCGCCCGCCCGACCAGCTCGCGCGCCAGCCCGATCCCGTCCGCCGCCTTCAGATCCAATGCGATCGACGGTCGCCCGCGATTGAGGAAATCGTTCATCCGATCGCCCGGCGAGACCTGGGGGGCGCCCAGCTTCTCGATCCGCAGCACGTCGGCACCGAAGTCGGCGAGCATCATCGCGGCGAACGGCGTCGGCCCGAGCCCAGCGAACTCGACCACGCGGATCCCGGAAAGAGGGCCGTTCATCGAACCGGCTCGCACGGGCTCAGCCGGAGCGCCTTCTTGTCGGGCTTGCCGGTCGCGCCGAGCGGCATCCGGTCGGTGGCCGACAAAGCGAGGACATCCGGTTGCAAGCTCGACAACGCGTGGAGATAATTGGACCGGTGCGAATAGAGTACGCCTCTAGGGTCGCTCGTCGTCCCTGAGGTGTAGCACAGGCCGCAGGGCCGACGCTCGTCGAACCCGCCCCAGGCGGGCAGTTCGGCCGAAGCGTTGTCCAGCCACGGCTCGTAATCAATGGATTCGCCGAACCTCCCGAGGTCGCTGCCATCGGGGAGAATGACGAGGCATTTAATGGTCGGGCAATCTTCCAGCAGTTCGATCGCCAGGTCTCGAAAGCCGGCATCGGCGAACAGCATCTGGCCGCCGGCATGATCGAAGATGGAGACGAGTTGATCGCGGAACAGGCGCAGATTGATGGTGTGACACACCGCACCGATTCCCATGATCCCGTGCCAGCTCTCGAGATGCCGGATGCTGGTCACTGCGAGGGTACCGGCCCGGTCGCCCGGCCGGACGCCGTCGGCAAGCAGGCGCGCGGGTACGCGCCTAGCGCGACCACAAATCGCCAGATCATCCGAGGTCCCGATCACGCCGTCCGTCAGCCGCCCGACGACCGGCACTGTCGGATGCCACCGCGCCGCGAAATCGAGGAACGCGCCGACGGTTAGCGACCGGTCCTGCATAAATCCCGCTGTCGCCATTGCCCCCGCCTCGGCGCCGCGCACCGTTCCTGCCACGGGTAACGAGCCAACCAAATCTGGTCAATATGGTGGGTATTAAAATATACTGGACAGTATTACGGGGCCCTGCTTATCGTTGCGGAAAGCGATACAGGAGCAGGATGATGGCCGAGCTTGCCGTAGGCGAGATGGGGTTCACCTCGACGGAGCGGGTGACGATGGGCCGCCCGGCGGCCGAGGCGATCCGCGATCAGGCGGAGCGCATGGGTGCGAAGCGGGTGTTCGTCCTCGCCAGCGCAACGCTGCGCGAGAAGACCGACGAGATCGCGCGCATCGAATCGGCGCTGGGCGACCGTCATGCGCTCACCTACAGCGGGATCGCACCTCATGCGCCGCGCACCGACGTACTGAAGGCGAAGGAAGCGGCGGAGGCGTGCGGCGCCGACCTGATCGTCACGGTCGGCGGTGGTTCGGTCACGGATGCGGGCAAGATCGTCGCATTGCTCCTGAAGCACGACATCCGGACGATCGAGGCATTCGAGCCGTTGCGGACATGGGTGGACGCTGGCGGCGTGCCCCATAACCCGCTCACGGTCGGCCCCGACATTCGCGTCGTGTGCGTTCCGACGACCTTGTCGGGCGGTGAATTCAACGCCCTGTCTGGCGCCACCGACGAGGCGACGATGCACAAGCAGGGCTACGAACATCGGGATATGGCACCGGTGATGGTCGTGCTCGACCCAGCGCTCAGCGTCTATACGCCCGAATGGCTGTGGCTCTCGACGGGCGTACGCTCAGTGGACCATGCGGTCGAGACGCTCGCGTCGTACCGGTCGAACGATTTCGCGGACGGCCTCGCCGATAGCGCACTGCGGCTTCTGGTCGAGGGACTGTCGCGGACGAAGGCTGATCCCGGTGACCTCGTCGGGCGGCTCAAGTGCCAGGTCGGCGCATGGCAATCGATGATCTCGATCATCGGCGGTGTGCCGATGGGCGCCAGCCACGCGATCGGCCATATTCTTGGTGGCACATGTGACGTGCCACACGGCTATACCTCGTGTGTGATGTCGCCTTATGTATTGGCCTGGAACGCGGAGCATGACGACAGCCGCCAGGCGCGGATCAGCGCCTGCCTCGGCCAGCCCGGCGAACCCGCGGCGACCGTGCTCGACGCGTTCATCCGTGGTCTGGGAATGCCCCGCACGCTGGCGGAGGTCGGTGTCCAGTCCGATCGCTTCCAGCTGGTAGCCGATTATACCTTGCTTGATATCTGGGGCCGGACCAATCCTAGGCCCGTCCGGTCAGCGGACGACATCATGGAAATCCTCAGAAGGGCCGCATGAACAAGACCAACTCGACGGCCGCCAAGCTGCCGGTGACGAACCGCGAGCGGCAACGGGATCTCAAGCCCAGCGTCATCGCATATAAGCGCGCCCGCATCCTAGAGGAAGCGAGCCTGTTGTTCTTCGAGCGCGGCTATGAATCGGCGACGCTGGAGATGCTTGCCGATCGACTGAGCGTCACCAAACCTTTCCTCTACACCTATTTTCGGAACAAGGGCGACATACTGAGCGCCATCTGCGAGCTGGGAGTGCAGGATTCGCTCCACGCGCTGGATCGCGTCGCACAGCGGGGGGGCGACGCCGTCGACCGTCTGCGCATCGCGCTCGCCGAGGTCGCCGGGATCATCATCGATCGCCACGAATATATCGTCGTCTATCAACGCGAGATGAAAAATCTCGATCGCGCGGACGCGCAGCGCATCATGCGGCTGCGCCACGAATTCGATCTGCGCATCGCTCGTCTCGTCGAGGCGTGCCAGCGCGACGGCTTCGTGGCGCTAGAGGACGCCGCCGCCATGTCGGTGTGGATGGGCGGACTGCTGAGCTGGATCACCAATTGCTACCGTCCGGGCAGCCGACGCTCGCGCGACACGATCATTGCACAAGTGGTGCACGCCTGCATGAGGTTGATCGGCCTCGGCTGAGCTGAGCGGGATCGATCATCATCGGCCCGTGGAGAGGAACAGACCATGCCGACTAGCCCTGCCCCGGCCGCCCGTGATTTCACCGATCCCAGGATCCCGAACCGCGACGCCTGTGTGTTGCGCTACCTGCTCGACCGTTGGGCCGCGGAGCGACCGGACAAAACGCACATCATCTACGAGGACGGCGAACAATGGAGTTTCGCCGAGATCAGACGGCGGGCGATCGCGAAGGCCGCGGGTCTGCAGCAGCTTGGCGTCAGGCAGGGCGATCCTGTCGCGCTCTGGCTGCCGAACGGCCGCGACGCTCTGGTCGCTTTCTACGCGATCAACTACATCGGCGCGGTCTTCGTACCGATCAATACCGCCTATCGCGGCAATCTTCTCGCCCATGTCGTTCAGAACTCCGGCGCCAGCGTGATGATCGTCCATCCCGATCTGGTCCCGCGGCTTTCCGAGATCGACCGGGCGGCGCTCACTCATCTCGTCGTCACGACCCAGGCGCCCGTCGCCGAGGGGCCGCTGCCGGTCAGCCGGTTCGACAGTCTCGACGGGACCGAAGCGGACCTGACCCCGCTCGATCGTCCGATCGAGCCCTGGGACATCCAGTCGATCATCTACACCTCGGGCACCACCGGCCCCTCCAAGGGCGTGCTGTCCTCCTATCTCCACATGTTCTCCAACGCGGGGCCCGAAAGCTGGCCGATGGTGGGCGAGGACGACCGCTATCTGACCGTCGCGCCGATCTTCCATATCGGCGGAATGGGTCCGCCCTTTGTCATGCTCGCGCGCGGCGCCTCGGTCGCGGTGGTCGAACAGTTTTCCACCGATCGCTTCTGGGAGGTGGTGCGGGGCACCGAGGCCACGGTCATCTTCCTGCTGGGCGTGATGGCAACCTTCCTGATGAAGCGCCCGCCTTCGGATACCGACCGCGACCACAAGGTGCGACTTGCCTTCATGGTGCCGCTGACCGAAGACGCACCCGGCTTCACGGCGCGGTTCGGGATCGACATCTACACGATCTTCAACATGACCGAGGTCGCATCGCCGATCGTCTCTGAAGCGAACCCGGTCAAGCGGGGTACCTGCGGACGCGTGCGTCCCGGGGTGGAGGTGCGGCTCGTTGATCGGCACGATTGCGAAGTTCCGGCCGGCGCGATCGGCGAGATGCTAGTCCGGTCGGATCGCCCCTGGAGCATGAACAGCGGCTACAACGCCAACCCCGAAGCCACGGCGAAAGCCTGGGCCAATGGCTGGTTCCATACCGGAGACGCCTTCCGCCGCGACGAGGACGGCTATTTCTACTTCGTCGACCGGGTGAAGGACGCGATCCGCCGGCGCGGCGAGAACATTTCCTCGTTCGAGGTCGAGGTCGAAGTGTGCGCACATCCCGACGTGCGCGAGGCCGCGGCCATCGCGGTCCCCAGCGAATTTTCCGAGGACGAGGTGATGGTGGTGGTCGCGCCCGTCCCCGGCCGATCGATCGATTGCGCTGCGCTCGCCGGCTTCCTGATCGAGCGGATGCCCTATTTCATGGTGCCGCGTTACATCCGCGTCCTTGACGAGCTGCCCAAGACGCCCTCGGCAAAGGTGCTCAAGACCGATCTGCGGACCGAAGGCGTGACGCCCGAGACGTTTGATCGCGAGGCCGCCGGGCTGCGCACCCGGCGCGAAGTTTTGGCGTGACGGTAGCGGCTGGCATGGCCAATCCGGTCTTCGACGGCGATCGGCTCAAGCTCGGCGTGTTCTGCGCCGACACCATGCCCGCGCTCACCACCGTACCCGGCCTGTTCGTGCCCGACTGGCGCGAATGTCTCGCCGTCGCACGCATGGCCGACAATATGGAGCTCGATACGCTGGTGCCGATTGCGCGCTGGAAGGGCTAAGTTGACCGCGATCCTAGACATGCGTCGCACGACGTGCTCGAGAGCGTCACCTTCGCCGCGGCTATGGCGCAGGCAACGCGACGCATCGCGGTATTCGCCGCCACCCACGCGCCGACGATCCACCCATTGACCGTCGCCAAGCAGGCGGCGACGATCGACGCGATCTCGGGCGCGCGGTTCTGCATGAACGTCGTCGGCGGATGGAATCGGCGTGGGTTCGAACATGTTCGGGATTGAGATGCTCGAGCATGACGCGCGCTACGACTATCTTGCCGAGTGGCTGGGCATCGTCCGGCGGCTCTGGCAGGCCGAAGGCGAGATCGACGCCCGTTCTGACTTTTTCACGATGACGGCGGCGATCTCGCGGCCCCGCCCCGCGCAGGCTGCGCGCGGAGCATGGGGAGGCCATCGACGTGATGCGATCGATCAAGCACGCGCTCGATCCGCACGGTCTTTTCAACCCGGGTAAGATCTTCGCCTGAGCGCGCTCAGCCGACCGCCGCGACCGCGCGGTTCGCATAGTCGCGCTCCGCCGCCGTGACACCGGCGTCGTAGCGCGTCATCGCCGCCGCCCTGACCGGCCCGAAGCCGCGGACCTGATCGACCAGCCCCAGCAGGCGCACCGCCGCATCGAGCCGCTCCACCGACAGCGTAGCGAGCGTCCGCTCGACCAGCGCCTCATAATCGTTCGCGAGCTTGCGTTCGGCCTTGCGTTCGCGGGTGTGGCCGAAGGGATCGAACGCGGTGCCGCGCAGCCCTCGCATCCGGCGGAGCACGCGGAACAGCGGCAGCACCGCCCAGGCCGGGAACTCGCGCTTGCGTGGCCGTCCCTGCGCATCGAGTCCGCCCAACATCGGTGGTGCCAGATTGAAACTCAGCCGCGCGCCATCCTCGAACGAATGATTGATCTGCGCGCCCAGCGCCGGTGCGCTGAGCAGGCGCGCGACCTCATATTCGTCCTTGATCGCGTAGAGCTTGGCGAGGTTGCGCGCCACGGCCAACGCCAATCGCTCGGAACCGGGCTCGACCCGACGTTCGGCATCGGCGACACGCGCGACGACCGCCGCATAGCGCTCGGCGAGCGTGTCGCCCTGATAGGCGACCAGATGCGCGCGCCGATGCGCGACCACCGCGGACAGGGTCTCCGGCGCCGCCGGCTCCGTAGGCGCCGCGGCGAGCCGGCCAGGATCGACCGCGGCGAGCCGACCCAGTCGGAAGGCATCGAGATTGAGCCGGACGGCGACGCCGTTGAGCCGGATCGCCTGCTCGATCGCACCGACGGAGACGGGAAGCCGGCCGAGCTGCGCCGCCATCCCGACGAGCAGCAGGTTGGCGCCGATCGTATCACCCATCAACCGCGACGCGAGCGCGGTCGCATTGACGTGCGTCAGCGCCCCGTCTCCGAGCAATCGATCGAGGCGGCTGCGCAGGATCTCGGGCTCCTGACGAGTGTCGCGATCGAACTGGAACGCCACGGTCGGCGTGACTTCGTCGTTGACGATCGCGCGGGTGCGGCCCGGAGCGAGCGTTGCCGCCGCCTCGGGCGAGAGCGCGGCGATCATGTCGAACGCGAGCAGCAGGTCGGCCTCGCCACGCCCGATGCGCTGCGTGCGTAGCCGTTCCGGTGTCGCGGCGATCCGGATATGGCTGAACACCGCGCCGTTCTTCTGCGCGAGGCCGGTCATGTCGAACAGCGATGCCGCGCGGCCATCGATATGGGCGGCCATGCCGATCACCGCACCGACGGTGATGACGCCGGTGCCGCCGATGCCCGCGACCATCAGGTTGCAGTCGCCTGCCACCACCGCCGGGACGGGCAGATCGGCGAACATCGCATCGTCGAGCGCGGCCAGCGCGGGCTTGCGCGGCTCGGCGTTGCGGACCGTGACGAAGGAGGGGCAGAAGCCCTGGCTGCAGGAGAAATCCTTGTTGCAGCTCGACTGGTCGATCGCGCGCTTGGTGCCGAGCGGCGTCTCGAGCGGGACGATGCTGACACAGGTCGACTGGATTGAGCAGTCGCCGCAGCCCTCGCATACCGCATCGGCGATGAAGAGGCGCTTGGGCGGATTGGGATAGCTGCCGCGCTTGCGCCGTCGGCGCTTCTCCGCCGCGCAGGTCTGCTCGTAGATCAGCACCGAGCAGCCTGCGATCTCGCGCAGCCGGCGCTGCACCGGGTCGAGCGCGTCGCGATGTTCGATTGCCACGTCGGGCGGCAGATTCCGGTTACCGCGATGGCGGGCGGGATCGTCGCTGACGATGACGATCTCGCGCACGCCTTCGTGCCGGACCTGCTGCGCGATCTCCGCGACGCTGATCGGTCCGTCGATGGGCTGTCCGCCGGTCATCGCGACCGCGTCGTTGTAGAGGATCTTGTAGGTGATGTTGACCCGCGCCGCGACCGCCGCGCGGATCGCCAGCAGGCCGGAATGGTAATAGGTTCCGTCGCCCATGTTCTGGAAGATGTGCTTCGTGCCGGTGAACGGTGCCAGCCCGAGCCAATTGCCGCCCTCCCCGCCCATCTGGGTGGGCAGCAGCGCCTCTTCGGGCCGCACGAAATTAGCCATGGTGTGGCAGCCGATCCCGGTCATGCTCAGGCTGCCTTCGGGGATCCGTGTCGAGCGGCTGTGGGGGCAGCCCGAGCAGAAGAAGGGGCTGCGCTTGACCGCCATGTTCGCGGGCAGCGGCAAGACCTTCGCGAACAGCGCGGCGAGCCGTTCCGCCAGTGCCGGATCACGCATACCGAGCCGATCGAGACGCGCGACGATGACCGCGGCGATGTCGGCCGGCTCAAGCGGAAGCACTTCGGACAGCAGCGGAGCGCCGTCCTCGTCGCGCTTGCCGATCAGCCGCGGTGCCGTCGCGTCGTTGACCAGCGCGAGCGCGGCCTGATGCTCGACGAAGCCCTTCTTCTCTTCGACGACGAGCAAGGTGCGATGCCCGCGCGCGAATGCCGCCAGACCGTCACCATCCAGCGGCCAGATACATCCGACCTTGTAGAGCGAGATGCCGATCCGTGCCGCGTGCGCCTCGTCGAGCCCGAGCAGGTGGAGCGCCTGGAGGACGTCGCCATGGCTCTTTCCAGCGCTCGCGATCGCGAGCAGCGGCTTTTCCGCGCTGAAGATCGTCCGGTCGATGCGATTGGCGCGGATGAACGGGATGATCAGCGGCAGGCGGTGCTCGACGACGATCTGCTCGGCACGAAGCGGGTTGAAGGGGCGCGTCGCGGCGTGGAGGCCCTCGGGCGGTACGTTGGTGACGGCGGGTAGTTCGGCAGTGAAAGCGGGGAGATCGATGTCGATCGTCGCGGTCTGCTCGACCACCTCGTTGACGCACTTCATCGCCACCCAGGAACCCGAGTGGCGCGACAGCGCATAGCCGAGCAGGCCGTACTCGACGATCTCGGCGACGTTCGCCGGGTAGAGCACGGGGATCATGCTGGCCACCACGGTCTGCTCGCTCTGATAGGCGACCGTGGAGGATTTGCCCGCGTGATCGTCACCGTAGAACAGAAGCGCGCCGCCTTTGACGTGGGCGCCGGCGTAGTTGCCGTGGCGGAAGGCGTCGCCGGAGCGGTCGACCCCCGGCCCCTTGCCGTACCAGGCCGCGAACACGCCGTCATAGCGCGGATCGGGGATCTGATCGATCTGCTGACTGCCCGCGACCGCGGTCGCAGCGATATCCTCGTTGAGGCCCGGCTGGAAGTATATGCCAGCCGCCTTCAGCCGCGACCCGATTGACCACAGCGTGCCGTCGACATTGCCCAGGGGCGAACCGCGATAGCCCGTCACATAACCCGCGGTGTTGAGGCCGGCGCGTTCGTCGAGCCAGCGCTGCGCGAGCAGCACGCGCGCGATCGCCTGGGTGCCGTTGAGCATCACCCGTCCAGCGTTGGTCTGCCATTTGTCGTCGAGACTGATCACGAGATCGCATCCTCCGGATTTGCGAAGCTCTTCCCACGAGTATAGCGATATACCAACGAGAATGTTGTCGCATAGGCGACAGCCTCGTCGCCCGGCATCGGGCAAGGCGATGCCGACGGGACAGGGACTGCGATGCGGGTCGAACGCTGCCACAATATCGCAATGCTGCGCGGCGCGGCGTGCCGCGCGCTGCCGCGGCCGATCTTCGACTATATCGATGGCGGCGCTGAGGACGAGATCGGGCTCGCTCGTGCGACGACGGCGTTCGATCGCTTCGAATGGGTTCCACGCTCGCTGACAAACGTCTCGACCGTGGATTCCTCGATACGGCTGTTCGGTCGCTCCGTGCCCTGGCCGCTCATGCTGTCTCCGACCGGTCTCACCCGGCTCTTCCATCCGGAAGCCGAAATCGCGGTAGCGCGCGCAGCGGGTGCGCGCGGGCTGCCGTATGCGCTGTCCACGCTGGGCACGACGACGATCGAGCAGTTCGCGACGACCGGCGCCGGGCCGAAGCTCTTCCAGATTTACATCTTCAAGGATCGCGGCCTCACGGAGGAGTTCGTCGAGCGCGCCCGCGCGGCCGGCTGCGACGGGCTTATCTTGACCGTGGACACGCTGGTCGCGGGCAAGCGCGAACGCGACATCGCGCACGGCCTCTCGCTTCCCCCGCGCCTGACCCCGCGCACCATGCTGAGTTTCGCGCGGAAGCCACGCTGGTCGCTTCCCGCATTGTTCGGGCGCAAGTTCGATTTCGTCAACGTCGCACACCGGGTCGCGGCGATGGACGCCGGATCGACCTCGCTCCAGGCCTATGTCAACGCGCAGTTCGACCGCTCGCTGATCTGGCGCGACGTCGAATGGCTGGCGGCGCGATGGCGCGGGCCGCTGGCCGTCAAGGGTATCCTGTCGCCGGCCGATGCGCGCCATGCGCTCGATGCCGGGGCGGACACGGTCATGGTGTCGAACCATGGCGGCCGCCAACTGGACACCGCGCTACCGCCGATCGACGCGATCCCCGCGATCGCAGATGCGGTCAAAGGCCGCATGACGATCATATGCGACGGCGGCATCAGGCGCGGGGCGCACGTCGCCAAGGCGCTCGCCCTCGGCGCCGATGCCTGCGCGGTGGGCCGTCCCTATCTCTACGGCCTCGCCGCCGGCGGCGAACGGGGCGTAGCTCGCGCGCTCGACGTCCTGAAGGACGAGTTCGATCGCAGCATGATCCTGCTTGGCGCGGCGAATGTGCAGGCGCTGACCCGCGACCTGCTGCGTACGTCCGGAGGCGCTGGCCGATGACGACGATCAACGATGGGGAACGCCGCTGGTCGCCCTTCGATCTGTTCCAATGGCTGACACCCGACGCGCTGAGCGCGGCCGATCGCGCGGCGCGAACGATCGCTGTGCCGGCACGCGGCACGATCTATCGCCAGTCCGATCCGGGCGAGGCAATGTATCGCATCGTGCGCGGCACGGTGCGGCTCTCGGTGATGCGGGGCGACGGCCGCGAACTTCTCTACCAGCTCTTCGAGCCCGGCGGCTGTTTCGGCACGAGCAGCCTGGTCGACGGCGAGGCGGCCGCAGACCGCGGAAGCGCACGAGGATGTCGAACTGCAGGTCTTCGATCGCGCCTGCATCGACGCTCTGCGCCACGAGCATCCGAGCGTCGGCGATGCATTGCTGCGGCTGCTGGCGCGACATATGCGGCTGCTCAGCGATTATTTCGCGGGATCGACCTTCGACAAGGTGGCCTGCCGCCTGGCGCAGAGGCTGACCGACGCGCTCGATTCGTTCGGCGTCGCGACCGCCGCCGGCTACACGCTGTCCACCCAGATCTCGCAGAGCGAACTTGCGCTGATGGTCGGCACTTCGCGCCAGACAGTCAATCGGACGCTGCACGAGTTCCGCGAGGGCGCCCCCGCCGAGGCACCAGCACGCCACCGATCGCCGATTGCGATGCCGGACACGCCCGCCCCCAGCGCGGCGACGGTGCCCGCGATCTCGCCCCGGGGAATGAAGGAAGTGCCGGCCGGATCTGATAGCGTCCCGCCGCGATCAGACCGTCGACGAAACCGAACGTCACCGCATTCATCGCGATCCGCACCTCGCCAAATCCGGGGCGCGGCACCATCACGTCTGCGAGCATGAATGCGTCAGGTGGCCCGAGTATCTCGTCGATGAGCGCGCGCATCATGCCACCCGACACCGCGGCCCCGCCCGCTAGATCGCGCGCGTCAGGCAGCGTTGTCGCGTTCCTCGGCACCAGCCTGGACGAACGCATAGTCCGCGGGATCGACCCGCCGCGTCATCCGCCAGAAATCGTCGTTGCGCCATGGCGTAATCGCGGTCACCCGGCCGCGCGAATTGCGATACCAGTTGTCGACGCCCTTGTGCGTCCACACCATCCGGTCATGCGCGGCGTCGATCCGCTCGTTATAGCTCTCATAGACCTCCTCGCGGACCTCCGCGGCGCTCGCCCGGCGCGCGAACATCTCCTCGAGCAGACTCATGAGATAGTTCGTCTGACATTCGATCGAGCGGATCATGCTGCCGCCATGGCCAGAGCCGATATTCGGCCCCAGGAGTAGGAAGAAATTGGGAAATCCGGGAATCGTCGATCCAAGATAAGCGCGTGCGTTGTCCTTTTCCCACACGTCGTGGAGATCGACGCCATCGCGCCCGATGACCCGATAGGACCCGAGGAATTCGGCGGCGCGAAAACCGGTAGCGAGGATGACGATGTCGGCCTCGGCGGTTTGGCCATCCGCGGCGGTCAGCCGGTTCCCGTCGATGCTGGCGAGATGCTGCGGGATCAGCGTGACATTGTCGCGGACCAGCGTTCGGTACCAGCCGTTGTCGAGGAGCATCCGCTTGGCGAAGGGCGGGAAATCCGGAAGCACATGCGGCAACAGATCCTGGCGGTCGCCAAGTTGCTCGACGACGTACCGGGTGAAGGCGCGGCGGTGGCTGTCGTTGGTGCGGTTGAGCGACAGCCCTGGCTGGGGCCAGCTTTCGTCCTTGAACAGCGAGGCATGGACACGATCGTTGAACGTCCATGTCAGTCGCTGCTGATACCAGTCGCGATAGAGCGGCACTTGCTGCATCAGATACCGAACGCCATCAGGCACCTCGCGCCCGAACTGCGGGAACGGCGCCGCCCATTGCTTGGACCGCGCGAAGATCGTCAAAGCATCGACCTTGGGTGCAATCGCCGGCACGATCTGCATTGCCGAGGCCCCGTTGCCGATCACCGCGACCCGCTTGCCTGCGACATCGATTTCGTTCGTCCAACGCGCTGTGTGCACGATCGGCCCTGGAAAGGTCTCCGCGCCCGGTATCTCGGGAATGCGCGGGATATTGAGCACGCCAACCGCGCTTACCACGATGTCGGCGACCGCACGCGACGAACCACCGTCGGAGCCGACGATATCGACCTCCCACTGCGAGTGCGATGCGTTCCATGTCGCCTTCGTCACCGTCGTGCCGAAGGTGATCATGTCGCGCAGACCGAACCGCGTCGCGGTGTCCTGGAAATATGCCAGGATCTCGGGCTGAAGCGGAAAGTTACGCGACCAGTCGTTCTTGGCAAAGGAGAAGGTGTAGGTCAGGTTCGGCGTATCGACGCCCGCTCCCGGATAGCGATTCTCCCACCAGGTTCCGCCGACATCCTCGTTCTTCTCAAAGACCCGACAGGATATACCCATCTTGCTCAGATTGACCGCGGCCGAAATCCCCGACACGCCGGCGCCGATGATGATCGCGCGGAAACCACGCGGCGCCTGGACCCTCGGCTGTGCTTCATCGAGACCCAGGTCGGATGCGATGATCTCGCCATAGCCGGCAGGCACATCCTCGGCCATCGCCGCAGCCAGCATCCGGGCGAGCATCGCATTGTCCGGCCGCGGCAACGCGGCGGGACAGCCGCCGAGCCAGCTGGCGATCGCCCGTTTTGCCGCGTCCCTGATCTCGTTCTGGATAGCGCTCTCAAGCCCGGCATCGTCGTTATCGTCCAGCCCCCTCGCCCGATTGGGCGCATAGGGCGGCTCGAGCCATTTCAGATCGCCGGTGAGCTGGACCAGGACCATCAGCAGGGATGGGATGTTGGCCGCATCGATGCCCCGCGCAACTCGTTCAAGGTCGATCGTTCCGGTCGCGGCATCGTTCATGTTCAAGGTCACTCCGCCGGGCATCGAACGCGCTACCCACCATCATATAAATATACTCGTTGGTATATTGCTGTCAATGTTCGCGTCGCGGCATCCGACATGCGGGCCAGCGTCTTATGCTGTTTCTCGAAACCCAGCATCTGCTCACCGGGATCGGCCGGTCGACGGTGCCGATCAGCTTGGGGACAGGTCTGATCCACCGCTGCCGAGAATCTGCATCTGCTGCGGCGCGGTGCCGAGCTCGATCCCGGCGGCGGGCAGGTCGACGAGCAGCCGGAACAGGATCGCGCTTCGCGTCGGGTAGACGTCGCGCGGACTGCGGACATAGGCGAAGCTGTTGAACGCGACGCGGCCGTCCGCGATCGAATCGATGAACACCACGGGCGCGGGATCATCGAGCACGGCCGGGATGTCGGCATAGATGCCGAGCAGGAGCTCGCGCGCATGGGCCACGTCGGCGCCGAGGATAAGCGAGAACTGGAGCTGGATGCGGCCCAGCGGATCGGACAGCGTCTTGTTGAGCACCGCCTTGGTGATGAGCTCGGAGTTGGGCACGATCAGCGTCGACTTGTCGGCGATCTGGATCTCGGTCGCGCGGACGCTGATGCGCTTGACGTCGCCCTCGTCGGTGCCGACGCGGACCCAGTCGCCGATCTTGACCGGCCGCTCGGCGAGCAGGATCAGCCCCGACACGAAGTTCTGGGTGATGGCCTGGAGACCGAAGCCGATGCCCACCGACAGCGCCGAGAGCAGCAGCGCGATACGCTCGATCCCGATGCCGAGCGAGGCCAGCGCCCACAGCGTCGCGAGGATGATCCCGGCATA